>CABUOE010000140.1 GCA_902493155.1 uncultured Eubacteriales bacterium | reverse complement strand
AGATGACCGCCTTCTCGGCAGCGTCCAGATCGGCCCGCAGGAGCTTCACCCGGTCAGAACGTTCCCGGCTCCTGACAAAAGGCGGGTCGGTGGGAAGCCAGAAATAATCGTCGGTGTCCAGCTGGCGGTAACCGTAGCCTTCGGCGATGGCCCTTCCAAGGGTGCTCACGCCTGCGCCGGACGCGCCGTAAACATAGATGACCTTTTTCATTTCCTTATCCTTTCCTGTGAATACATGAGCCGCAAAATGGCCGCCAAAGGATGACGGCCATTTTTTCAAATCAATTATTCTTCCAAAAACTCCGCCCCGATGACGGTGTCCAGGGTATTTTTGATAAAGTCGTAACTGAATTTTGAGTCGTTGTTCCGCACGCCGTGGCTTTTGGCCAGTTCCGGCGTATAACTGCTCCACGGATAGAGCCGGATATTCCGAAATCCCCCGTCATACTGGGTGACGATGGGAATGAGCCCCGCCGAGGTAATGATCGGATGGGCGTCCGCCGTTTCCTTCGTGAAGGTCACATCGAGGATGCCGCCGATCATCCGCGCCCCCTTGTCCTGAGCCGAAATGAAGTTCCCCAAAGAGTAGGCACAAAGCACCTTCCGCCCGTCGGAAGCGTCAAGCCACTGGATGGGCTGGAGCACGTGGGGATGGTGCCCGACGATGAGGTCGGCGCCCCAGTCGGCCATCTTCTGAGCCAGGGAGGTTTGCCCGTCGTTGGGCGTGTGGGTGTATTCCTGCCCCCAATGGGTGTTGACGACAACCACGTCGGCCAGCGTCTTCGCCTTTTCGATGCGGGCCTTGATCTTCTCCTCCTCTGCGGTGCGGAGGATCACCACCTCCGACCCTTCCGGCAGGCTCAGACCGTTTGTCATTTCGGTCATGCCGATGAAGGCGAAAGTAAGGCCATTTACTTCCTTGACCCGGATGTTCTCGTAATCCGCCTCATTTTCGTAGACCCCGGTGACCAGCGCCTCCGGATGGGTTTTCCACTGCTCCAGCGCCGACAAAATCCCCTTTTCCCCCTTGTCCAGCACGTGGTTGTTGGCCTGATTGAAAACGGTGAAACCGAGGTCCAGCATCTCCTGCTGAAGTTCCACCGGTGAGTTGAAGCAGGGGTAATCCGACGGCTCGTAGATGGGAGCGACGACCGTCTCCTGATTGATCATAGCCAGATCGCAGTCCTTGATGAGCCCCGAAATGTTCTCATAGGCGTACCCGAAGTCGTAGCCCCCGTCTTTCGCCCGCGCTTTGGCCTGGTTGTAGATGGAGCTGTGGATCAGGTTATCCCCCGCCGCCCGGAGACGGACGGTGATGGGTTCAAAAGGCGGCTCCTCCGGCTCGGAAGGCGATTCCGGCAGGCTGACACTTTCCAGAGTGGGTAGGCTCCCCTCGCCGCCCTCCCCTTTAAACGGCAGGCAAAAGGCCACAATGAGGATCGCCGCCAGCAGCAGAATCACTCCCATTAAAATCGTATATTTCCGCTTGTTCAGGTAGTCTCTCATGGGGCACCTCCGATATCGGTTTTCTGTTCTATTTTCTTAGTGTATGGAAATGACAATCTTCCCGTCAATTGGCTGGATCAAACTGTTGACAGACGATCCAGTTATGACTTCGACGCGGTTACCGCCTGCTATGCGAATGGGATGGTCACAGCGGAGGACGATGTGTTTATCCATCTTTCCAAGAAACAGGCAGTCAATCCATTCTCCTATTATCCATTCTTCATCGGACTGTCTGAGATTCATTCCCACCAGCACCCTATCCTGTTCTAAAATGGCCGCCGTATGCAGCCAGCAGAAAGCGTTTCTCACCCAGGCATATCGGGATAAGGAAAAATCAGCATGCTGAGGATATCCATGGGCAACTTTGTACAAAATATCGGTATTCTCGCCTTGCAGCTGGGTTAAGGTGCGCTTGATCATTGGCTCTCCGCCTCCCCGGATGTCGTCCACCTCATAGCAGGAATACATCGTCCCATCCTCAGAAGTTTTGACGAAATTGGTCATAAAACCGTTCCAGGAATCCATCAATGCTTCTTCATCCGCTGTCAGCATTCCGTAAAGATAAAGGGCTTCCGCCTTCCAGATCGTCCACGCGTGCCCGGCGCAGATGGCGGGGCCTTGCCCGTCGCCTTCCCAAATCGTCTCCCACCATCGGAAAGAAGAACGGTTCATCCGTACGTCAGGCGAATAAATCGTAAAGGCCCTGTGAAGCTTGAGCACCTCAGAGGCAAAATCAAGATAGCGCTTATCGTATTGCAGATTGGCACATACATACAATACCGAGAGAGCAGTACAGGAAATGGAACCATCCTCCGCGTCGGAACAGGTATCCTCTCCCGTACCTTCCGTCGGAAAGGACAGGCCCCGTTTCAGCAGAAATTCCGCAATGCGAATAGCGGTTTCCCGAAAGATTTCCCCCCGCGGGTCCTCCATAGACGAAAGGAGCAAAGCCATGTCCACAATAGGAATCACAGGAGCGCAGACAGTGGTGTAATCTTCGCCGTTAAAGACCATCCCTTCGTCGGTGATCCAGTTCTGTATGAGCTCCATCAGTGCGGAGACGGCAAATTCCAGGTATTCGTTTTGCTGATAAAGCTTATAGGCCTCCATCAGGATGGAAACACCGAAAAACTGCTCCTGAATCCGATTGGAGTGGGAGATGTGAAAGGCCTCGAACTTTTCGGTCTTATAGGGGACAATGGTTTTCCTCGGGATATCAGCGCCGTTTTTCCCCATAATCTGCGATAATTCTTCTCTGGCAACGCCGTCGAATTTTCGATGCCGCTGCAATCGCATATCCACAAGCATTGCCCACAAAAAACAGCCGCCTTCACAAAGGTTATCATCCACATGATAAGGCTTCCGGATAGAAGCGCAGCTGGCATCAAATAAACCGGCCATCTGATGATGATACCAAATCTGAGCGTCCAGCCCTTTTTTCCCCTGACGATAGGGAATCACCGTATGTAATCCAATTTCTGTCAGCTCAAGCCGGAAGGTTTTGTCCTTTCCCACAGGGAATAAGCGCCTTTTTTTGCTGGGAGAGAGCACCTCGACGGAATCGGTGTCATCCGACACCTTGACCACAGGTTCTCCCGCAAAATTCCCGCCGACGACACCCAAACAAATAGGCACGCCTAAAGTGGAATGGATGATTTCATAGGCATCGTCCAGTCCGGATGCGCACTGCAAATTCAGGCGTATGTGTTTGCGGCCGCTTCCGCCGTACGCCCGGTCAAAGGAAGCGAGAAATTTGAAATTGCGAATATAGTGCCCGCAAAATTCCGGCGAATAATCAATCTTAAAGCCGTCGCACGCAGTCTCGGCAATACAGACGAAAAAGCGCCCGTTTGGACGAGGCATCAGGCAATAGGTATACTGACGGTCGATAGAGGTATAAGGAGAAGAGGGCAGAATCTGATTTCCATAAAAGGTTCCTTGTTTGCCGAGAAAATTGAGATCCAGATTGATTCCAAATTGAGAAATGGCGGGATTTTCTGCACTCGCCTCAATGATGAGCCCTTTCTCCAGCGAAAACGAAACGGTGATGCCGTTTTCCTCGTCCGCGCATGTAACCAACCGATCATTTTCCGCTGTGACTGTACCGATACTTGTCCGATCGAGATAAGGGGTAAAATCCGGTTTATTTTGCTGCTTTGTAATGTCATCAGTCAATAGTGTAAAACCGACGCTACCGAACAAATGGGTATCCCCGGCTAAATTTGTCCCTGACCTGTCCTGTTTATCATAAAACGATTCAATAATACCGGAACGGATCTCCACAACGTATTGACTGTTTTCTAAAATTCTCATGCTTTCCACCGTAATCATTTAAAATCATTGTTAAGGTATTATATCATAATTCGACATCTTTTAAAATAGATTTCCTCCAATTTCCTCCCCGCGATTGACGTTTTTGACAAAATCGGCTACAATGAGTAGTGTCTATACGTGTGGCCTTTTTTGGCTGTACTTTTTGGGAAGATTTTCCTCCCATTCGGTTTGCCGCCCTTTCGTTTCTGTGGCCAAACCCTAAAACTGCTTCAACTTCCAGAAAGGAATGATTATTCTTTATGATAAAAATTGCCCCTTCCCTCCTGGCCGCCGATTTTTCTAATTTAAGCGGCGAACTCCGGAAGGTTTCCGACGCGGGGGCCGAGTGGCTCCATCTGGACGTAATGGACGGCGCTTTTGTGCCCAACATTTCCTTCGGCGTGCCGGTCATTTCGTCTATCCGCAAGCACAGCGATTTGTTTTTCGACGTGCACCTGATGATTCAGCGCCCCCTCGATTATGTTGAGGCTTTCGCCGATGCGGGGGCCGACGCCATTACCTTCCACTACGAAAGCCAGTCCGACCTGAACGCGACCATCGATAAAATCCACGCCCTGGGCAAAAAAGCGGGCATTTCCATCAAGCCGGGCACTCCGGCACAGGCGCTGTTCCCCCTGCTTTCCAAACTGGACCTGGTGCTCGTCATGAGCGTAGAGCCGGGCTTTGGCGGACAGGCGTTTCTCGATTCCGCCCTGCCGAAAATCAAGGCGATACGGGAAATTGCACCAAACCTTCCCATCAGCGTGGACGGCGGCATCAACGCCCGCACAGCAACGCTTTGTCGGGAGGCGGGAGCGGACGTTTTGGTGGCGGGCTCCTATTTCTTCGGCGCTTCCGACCCCAAAGCGGCGGCGGATTCCCTGCGGCGATGACCGCTGGACAAAACAGTGCCGGCCGCCTGAACCCAAAGGATTCAAGCAACCGGCATCAAATGTGAAGGAGATTTCCTTTACAGCATTCCAGACAGCAGCTCCAGGGCGTTTGAGAAGGCGATGGGCTTTCCGTACTCGATGGCAGAGGCCTCCTGGATGATGCCCTGCCCCCCGTAATAGGAGCACTCTTTTTTTAAAAAAGTCGGCTGATGGTTGGAGAGGACAAAGTATAATAGCAGCCGGAAGCCGTCAGGCATCCGGTAAAGGGCGCTGCGGCGGATTTCCCCGTCAAAACGGTCGTAAAATAGCTTCGCCGCCTGGATGAGGGTTTCCTTGTCCTTAAAGTCGAAGGCCACCGGGTTTCGGAATGTTTCCCGATACCGTTTCTTCTTCCGCAGGTTCTGATTCATCACTGGCCTGATCCGCAGGATACAGCCCTCCCCGTTGGGATATGCTTCGATGAGGATGCGGGTTTTTGAAAAGTCGATCCCCGTCTGTTCCTGGATGCGGCTCAAAAGCTCTGCCGCCATCCGCCGGGTGGCGATCCCCTTAGCGTCCAACAAATGGTAGGTGAGCCCATAATCGGTCAGATCTTCCCCAGTCAGGAAAACAATGACGTTTCCGGTTTGTTCCGGTTCAATTCTCATAATGTATATGCGATTGGTAGGTATGTAGCCAATCTCTCCTTTCCCCTCTATATGGAAGGCGCACAAAACGCCTTGCTCTGTTTCTCTATCATATGATTTTTGTAAGGATGTGTTAACCGTGAACTCTGAAGCACAATTTAGCAGACAGGCGCTGGATACCTGCCTCGCTTTGACTCCCCTTTTGTTCATGGGCGTTTATTTTTACGGCCCCAGGGTGCTGATCCTCACCCTCATCAGTATTCTCACGGCCCTTGTGACCGACTACCTCTGCCTGTTGATGCAGGGAGAGCGTCGTTTCCGAAAGGGCGATTTTTCCGCATTTGTCACCGGCTATCTGTTTGCCATGCTGCTTCCCGCCTCGGCGCCCTATTGGCTCGTTATCGTGGGCGCGGTGTTCGCCATGGCAGTAGTGCGCCATCCCTTCGGCGGCCACTACAACACCATGTTTAACCCGGCCTTGACGGCCTTCGCCTTCGTCACCATCTGCTGGACCGACGTTGTGACGAGCTACCCTGCCCCCCGCACTGTCCTGCCTCTCTCCGCCACGGTGGAAAACGTCGCTTTGAGCACTTCCCCGGCCTACCGGCTCATGCACGGCGGCGCTGAGAATATTGATTTTTTGAACGCCCTTTTGGGTAACTTCTACGGGCCTTTGGGAGCGACCAGCATTCTGGTGCTTTTGTGCTGCGGCATCTTTCTCATCGTCCGGAAAACCATTATCTGGCAGATTCCGGTGGCTACTTTGGGCATCGTGGC
>CABUOE010000139.1 GCA_902493155.1 uncultured Eubacteriales bacterium | reverse complement strand
CCTGACCGAACAGCGGTTTATGAAGCTGACGGCGGCGCTGGAACAGGAGCAGGAATCCAACCAGAAGCGTCTGCATGACCTGGCGATGATGCAGAGCCGGGCGGACGCACAGGAAAGCGAAGTCCGTACCTTTATCAAGGAAATCCGGCGCTATTCCGCTATTGAGGAACTGGACGAGGCAATGCTGAACCGGCTTATCAGCCGGATTCTGATTGGCGAGGTCAAGAAGGTGGACGGACAGAAGGTGCAGAAAGTCAAAATCGTTTATAACTTTGTCGGGGAAATCCCGGAGATTGCAGCATAAAGACAGTACAGCCCTCCCCGTACCGGGGAGGACTTTTTGATATTTGGAAAAGATAAAAATGTATGTGTTATTTATAGCATCCTAAAAGGCCATTGTTTCCAAAATACCGGTTTTAAGATTTTGAGCAGCAGCGCTCAATGGACGTTTCCTGTCATATACCATACAAATCTGACGTTCAGGGATTGTTTCCCGCAGATGAATCTGGACGATCTCACGTTGCTGAAGTGCTTCCTTCGCCATTGGTTCTGGAAGAAAAGCTAGCCCTAATTCCGCTTTTACCAAAGGTAAAATCTGATCTGTGGTAGCTGCTTCCGTGTCTGGTATCAACTCCAACCCGTGGGACAGGAACAATTTATGATAAAAATTCCAGGTCATAGTTTCTTTTCCGAGGCAAATCAACGGATAATTTTTTAGTTCGGCAAGTGTCAGCTCCTGGCTGCCCAGTGCCGTAAAAGTTTTGCCGCCCACAAGAATTTCACGGAAGGGCCGCAAATGCAATTCCTTCAAAGAGGTATCCACGTTGGTCGGCGTTGATACAACAGCAAAATCAACTTCACCGTTTTTAACAGAGCGGATGGCTTGCGGAGTGGAATGGTTATATATTTTCAAGCGAATACCGGGATGCTTCATGTGAAAGGGCTTCAATATATCCAGCAGGTAGATATTCAATGCGGTTTCGCTGGCTCCGATTGAAATACTTCCATGCTCCAAACCACTGTGCGCATTTAGTTCGGTTTCGGCTGTTTGTATCTGAGAAATGGCAGCTTCGACATGAGTGAACAACATTTCTCCTTCTGGGGTCAGTTGAACACCTCGATTGGTGCGTATAAATAACGTACAGTGCGTTTGCTGCTCCAGGCAGTTCATGGCGCGGGTAACGTTGGGCTGTCCGCTGCCCAGTGCATGAGCCGCTTTTGTGAAATTCTTGTATTTGGCTACATAATAAAAAACCTTGTAATATTCAAAGTTGACATCCATCCAGGCATCCTCTTTCTGATATGCTAATTGCTGATGATCACTATATCAATAATACTTTTTACATATTCCTGCCTGTCCAGTATAATAGATTTTGGTTCCAAAAACAAGTGAAGGAGTGCTTTAGTATGAGTGAAATCAAAAAAGTTGTGCTGGCATATTCCGGTGGTCTGGATACCTCCGTTATTATCCCGTGGCTGAAAGAACACTATGACAACTGTGAAGTGATCGCTGTCTGTGGAAATGTTGGACAAGACGATGAATTGGATGATTTGAAACAGCGAGCAGTGGCTTCTGGAGCCAGCAAACTTTATGTCGAGGATTTAACGGATGAGTTTGTTAATGAGTTTGTTATTCCTACTATGCAGGCGGGAGCTGATTATGAAGGGTATTTATTGGGAACCAGCCTTGCCCGCCCTATTCTGGCTAAGCGTGTCGTGGAAATTGCAAAGGCAGAGGGGGCGGATGCTGTTTGCCACGGCAGCACCGGAAAGGGCAACGATCAGGTGCGATTTGAGCTGGCCATTATGCACTTTGCGCCGGAAATGAAAATCATTACACCGTGGCGGGAATGGGATATTCAAAGCCGCAATGAGGAGATTGATTACGCCGAAGCCCATCATATTCCTTTGAAAATAAATCGAGAAACCAATTACTCAAAGGATAAAAATCTTTGGCATCTTTCTCATGAGGGATTGGATTTGGAGGACCCAGGTAATGAGCCGCAGTATGAAAAAGAAGGTTTTCTGGAAATGAGCGTTTCTCCACTGAAAGCGCCGGATACTCCTACATATGTGGAGCTGGACTTTGAAAAAGGCGTACCTGTTAAGTTGAACGGCAAGGCAATGAAATCATCAGACATTATTTCTAAGCTAAACGAGATTGGCGGCTGTAATGGTATTGGCCTGTACGATGTGGTGGAAAACCGTCTGGTTGGTATGAAAAGCCGAGGAGTGTACGAGACACCGGGCGGAACCATTCTGTATAGAGCGCATGAGATATTAGAAACACTGACATTGGACAAAAAAACTGCCCATAAGAAAAAGGAATTGTCTATTTGCTTCGGTGAGTTGGTTTACGACGGACAGTGGTTTTCTCCGCTGCGCAAAGCGTTGTCTGCATTTGTGACAGAGACGCAGCAGACCGTCACCGGAAAAGTACGTCTGAAGTTATATAAGGGCAACATTATCAATTCAGGTGTGTGGTCCCCATATTCTTTGTATAGCGAGGATATTGTCACATTTAATGAAGGAGAGGGCTATCAGCAGTCCGATGCTACTGGCTTCATCCGTCTTTTGGGGCTGCCTACCCGTATACAGGCGTCTGTAAATGCCCGAAATAGAAGGGAGGCAGAAAAATGCTGACTGCGGTGACAGGTATCAAGTGGGGGGATGAAGGGAAAGGACGGGTTATTGATCTGCTGGCAGAGCGGGCGGATATTGTCGTGCGTTACCAGGGGGGAAATAATGCCGGGCATACGGTCGTAACCAAACAGGGAAAATTTATTCTGAATCTGCTACCATCCGGGATTCTTCATCCCAATGTGGTGTGTGTTCTTGCGGATGGTATGGTAGTTGATTTAGAGCATCTCTCCAATGAAATTGCCGATATTCGCGGCAAAGGGGTGTCTGTAACACCTCAAAATTTCAAACTGTCCGCTCGTGCAACCATCTCCATGCCGTGGCATCGGATACAAGATGATTTGGAGGAAGAACGTCTTGCGCAGAGCGGAGTTGCTTTCGGCTCTACTCGCAGGGGAATTGCTTATGCCTACAGCGATAAGTATCGCAAAAAAACATTGCGTTTAGGTGATCTGCTTCATTTAGATGAGCCATATATACAGGTTCGTCTAAAAACCATGCTGGAAGCAAAAAATTTGGAACTGGCAGGCTGCTATCATCAGGAGCCAATGTCTTATCCGGCCCTGCTTGCCTGGTGCCAGAAGCAGGCAAAGGAGTTTTTACCCTATATCTGTGATACCGGAAATTATTTGGATACAGCGTTATCGTCAGGAAAACAGATGGTTTTGGAAGCGCAGCTTGGCGCTATGCGTGATATTGACTATGGCATTTTCCCCTACACTTCCAGTTCTACAACGATTGCGGCCTATGGGCCGATTGGAGCGGGAATTCCTGGCGTGCAGCCTGACCATGTGGTCGGTGTGTTAAAGGCTTATTCAACGTGCGTTGGTGCAGGCCCATTTGTGGCCGAGAACGCTATGCCTGAAGAATGGAAGGAATCCCTGCGCAAGGCCGGCGGTGAATATGGCGCTGCAACAGGCCGCCCACGCCGGGTTGGGCCATTTGATGCGGTTGCAAGCCGGTACGGCCTAAAATGCCAACGCGCTGACAAAATCGCATTGACTAAGTTAGACGTACTCAGTTATATGCAGGAAATTCCCATCATTACGGGATATTTGTACAAAGGCAAAGAAACAGACACCTTTGTTCCTACGGAAAATCTGGAAGAATATCAACCGGTTATCAGCTTCATTCCCGGCTGGAAACAGGACATTTCCGCTTGCCGTCGCTGGGAGGAACTGCCGGATGCTGCAAAAAATTATATCAAAACGCTGGAAAAATTACTTGATCACGAGATCCAGTTTATCTCTGTCGGCGCAAAGCGCGAAGAATATCTGATAAAGGGGGAATGGCTGTGAGACACCTGATTGAACCAACCGATTTCAATGACGATGAAACGATGGCAGTCCTGGATTTGGCTGATCGAATTGCCGCCGCTCCGGAGATGTATGCGCATGTGGCTGACGGCAAAAAGCTGGCGACCTTATTTTATGAACCCAGTACGAGAACCCGGCTTTCTTTTGAATCTGCCATGCTAAGTCTGGGCGGGCAGACGCTCGGCTTCTCCGGAGCAGAACAGTCCAGTGCAACCAAAGGAGAAACGGTTGCTGATACAGCTCGCGTAGTCAGCTGCTATTCCAATATTATAGCTATGCGCCACCCAAAAGAAGGTGCTCCGCTTCGCGCTTCCATGTTTTCCAAAGTTCCTGTCATAAATGCTGGTGACGGAGGCCATAATCATCCTACACAAACTTTAATTGATTTGCTGACGATTCGCCAGCGCATGGGACGGTTGGATCATCTGACCGTTGGTTTTTGCGGTGATCTGAAGTTCGGCCGGACAGTGCATTCTTTGGTCAACAATCTTGTTCGTTTTTTAGGAAATCAGTTTTATTTTATCTCGCCAGAGGAACTTCGCATTCCCGAATATTTGAAGGAGGATACATTGCACCCGGCAAATTCCTTATATTGGGAGGTCAGCAGTTTGGAGGACACACTCCCTAAGCTGGATGTGTTATATATGACCAGAGTGCAGAAAGAACGTTTTTTTAATGAGGAAGATTACATTCGGCTAAAGAGCATCTACACGCTTGACCCTGAAAAAATGAAATTGGCTAGGCCGGATATGCCTGTGTTGCATCCACTGCCTCGTGTCGATGAAATTACTCGGACGGTAGATGATGATCCCCGTGCCGCTTATTTTGATCAGGTGCAGAATGGCGTTTATGTTCGCATGGCACTAATTATGGCTCTGTTGGGAATTGCCGATCCTGTGACTGGAGAGAAGGTGTTAAAATGCTGAAGGTAGAACCCATTCAAAATGGTGTGGTTATTGACCATATCCCCGCTGGGCGCGGTATGGAAATTTACCGGCTGCTCCATCTGGAGAGCAAACATCAGGCGGTTGCGCTGCTGCAATCTGTGCGCAGTGAGAAATATGGAACAAAAGATCTGATTAAGATCGAAGGTTCAAACCTTCCGGAGCGGCTGGAGATTTTAGGCTATCTGGATCGGCGAATTACACTAATCTATATCAAAGACGGAGTAGTGGAGCGAAAATGTCAGCCTGATATGCCAGAGATATTGCGAAATGTGGTTAAATGCACAAACCCACGATGTATTACCAGTATTGAGGCAGGATGCGACCATATTTTCAAACTGTCTCCTTCTGGGAAGTACCGCTGCCTTTACTGTAATCAGGAACTGCCGGTACAGAGGTGATACCATATGGATTTTTCTGCATACGAAAAAGGCAATCCTTTTATGTCTTATAACCATATTCAAATATGCAAAGTTGACCCGGATTGCTGTGTGGTAAAGGTAAACTTGGTTGCCGAATCTATGAATCTTCATGGACACGTACATGGAGGATTGTTATATGCAATGGCAGATTGCGTGGCGGGAATTTTTGCCAGAATGGATGGTAGAGATTATGTAACGCAAAGCGCACATATCAATTTCCTGCATAACGTACAGTCAGGGACAATCTTTGCAAAAGCTGAAATCATAAAGCGCGGTAAGCACATGGCTTACTTTCATATCAGCATTACCGATCAAGATGATCATCTTCTTTGTGATGGTATGGTTGATATGTATTGTATTTCAGGATGCCAAACATAGTCAGGCTTCTGCTATTTTGAGAATACATACATAGAGGTATCTTTAGTTATACATCAAGGAGTGAACACATTTGCATGGAATTATAAAATGCCAGCATCAGGGACAAATGTCCGAATCTTTCCCAACTGCCGCATTTTTGTCAATATCAGGCGGCCTGCAAGATGCCTATACCTATGTGTTCCGGGGCAAGGTGTTCGCCAATGCTCAGACCGGGAATATCGTATTACTTAGTCAAAACATCTGTGAGCGTAATTGGTTGCAGAGCGCACACTACTTTGTTCCGTTGGCAGCATTTGCAATAGGCATCATTGTTGCAGAGCAGATACGGGGAAAATATCAGAATGTGCAGAATATCCACTGGAGGCAGATTGTCCTGCTACTGGAAATGATTCTGCTGTTTTTGGTAAGCTTTCTTCCG
>CABUOE010000138.1 GCA_902493155.1 uncultured Eubacteriales bacterium | reverse complement strand
GATAGTACCAGGTGTTGCCCAGTTTGAGCCAGCCTGTCGCCATTACGCCGTCGGACTTCAGATAGTACCAATTGTTGTCCACTTTCTGCCAGCCGGTCGTCCGGATGCCGTCAGTGTTCAGGTAATACCACTTGCCGGATACTTTTGCCCAGCCGGTGACGTACTCGCCGTCAGCGTCTTTCAGCTTGTAGCCGTCGTCGGTCTCTTCCCAGGTGTAGTTTTCGTCACCGGTGGGAGGAGTTTCAGGATCCGGTTTATCGTCGGGCTTCGGGGTAACGCTTCCGCCTCCGCCGGAACCAGAACCGCCGCCGATAGAGCCGATGTTATCTTTATCTACAGGCTCATCAGAGAAATCTCTGATGTAAGGTTTCACCGTATATGTACCCTTCATCAGTTGATAAGCGTAATCGTAAATATTGCGGAATTCTTTAATTTCAGAAACCGCAGAATAGCTGAAGGTATCAACAGATTGGTACCAGTTGCGGTATGCATTCTTTCCATCCATGCCGTTGTTGACCGCAGAATTCAGATAATCCAGGTACTGGTTGTATTTTGCAGGATCAAAGAATGCATTACCATCCACTTCGATTTCCAAACCGATATTACCATAGTTGGCCGCTTGAGCTGCACGATCGATTTGACGGGTGCCGAGCAATCCCGCATCATCCTTGTCATACGGGCTTTTGAAGAAATGGTTGGGCTGATAAGCTACCGCGTCAAAGCCCATTTCATCTGCCCACAGGTAGCCGTTTGCGAAGAAGAAGGGAATCCAGAACATTTTGTAACCCAACTCGTGAACACGTTGGGTAGCATACTGGGTGGTATTGGGCCAGTAGCCGGCCAATTCCTCCAGCCAGTAGAAGCCTACAAAATCAATATACTCATAGTTGCCTTTTTCCAGTCCTTCCAGCACCTGCTGAATCCACCAGTCAGTGACAAAACTACGATCCGCTTCGCTGCTGACCAAATTGTAATATTTTCCGTCGATGGGGCCAAAATTGCTGACAATACGATCAGCTCCCGGGAGCATAATGGTGAGTTTGACTTTATAGTTGGGATCGCCCAGTTCTTCGGAAGCGATCTTGGCGGCTTTATTGAGTTCGTCAACGTCTCCGCCTTCCCGGAAAGTCTTGTCTAGATACCATTCCCAGTCCTCGATCTGAGAGGGAATTCCCGGCAGCGGATCAACTACATAAGCGTTCATCGGTCTGCCATACCGGGAATATAAGCCTAACAGGCATACGGCGTCGAACATGGTATCCTGTACCTTGCCGTTTACATCCACATAGGTGAGATAGGGACGATACCGGTCTGCGCTCCAGTTACCGACTTCCTGTCCGCTCTCTTCGTCGTATCCGTACCAACCATTGTAACAGAGTACCATATCCTGAATGCCTGCGGTCTTTTCGCCGGCTTTCAGATAGTCGCGGCCGGTGCCGTCAAACTTTTTGTCGCCTTCGTACTGAGCAGCGCCGTCTATCACGCCGTCATAGCCCATTATTTCAATTTCGTCAAGCTGGTTAATGAGCAGCAATTCCACATCCACCCGGACGTATCTTGCTGCAACAGCCGGAACCTCTTCCGGAATGCTGTCTGTAAAACCGTTTTTTACGCCTGTCAGGCCATGGATTCCCCGCCAGCTGAAGCCAAATCTTCCTTTGGTTGCCAGGTCGGTATTGTATTCCATGCCCAGACGAGTCCAGTTGACGCCGTCCATCGAGGTGTGAACATACATCGCCCAGGGCAGCGAAGAGTATTCGCTGGAAAGGACATTGGTCTGTACTTTGGTGATAGATTTCACATCCTGGAGGTCGATCACGATGGTTCTCAACGCTTCTTCACTGACGTAAGTTCCGTTGGGTCGATAATTGACGTCAAAGGAAACCCAGGCTGGGTCCGAGCCGTCCACTTTTCCAACGATACCGTCGGTGAGCTGTTTGCCGTCAATATCGGGCTCCGGACTTGTTTTTTCGTCGAGATAAACGGTATAGGGTTTGCTCAAAGCTACATTATAGAGGCCTGTGGCGTCGGACGCCACACCCGCAGAAGAGCAGCGGCCGTCCTTGCCGAGAATTTTCACTTCGTCCAGATAGACGCATCCGCTGCGGCTTTCCGGGATATCGAAGGTCACACGGATATATCTAGTATAGAGCATGGTAGAATCGTCGGGTTTTACGTTAAATCCGCCATCCGCGCCATTCCAGGTAAACTGTGCCGCTTCCGCGCCGCCTGTCAAAGCGGGCTTATTCATGTCGGCCAACTTCTGCCAGGTACTTCCGTCTGTGGAACTCCACAAAGCAACGTTTTCCGGGAGTACCAAGCCGTTGTTTGCATCCCTGCGGCTGCTGACCATGACGCTGGAAACCGACTTCAGTTCTCCCAAATCAAAGTCCATCCACATTTTGTTGAAGGATTTATTGTTATAGCTGTACTTGAAACCGGTCCAATTTGTGTCATAGACCGATCCGGTGATGCCGTATACCCCGTCGGTCAGGAGTCCCGGTACATTGCGGTAGTCCGCCTGGCGGGAGATGATATAGTTGCTGTTTCTCGCCAAGTTGTACTCCGCGCCGTCGTCAGGGTTGGTGCCCCCACTGACGGGAACTGCTTTTGCATAAACGTTTATATCGTCTAAGAACAGCCAGTTTGTGAAATCAAAGGTCAAACGCACATATCTGCCGTTGACCGCGCCGGAATCAAAGCTAAACCGTTTTACACCGTGCCCATCTTCCTTAATTTCCTCTTGTGCAAAAACGGACCAGTTGGTTTTATCGGAGGAATACTCGATTTTGATATTTTTGGGATAGGTTACAGGGAAGGAACGGGTTTTGGATTCCAGCACACCTACCTGTACCTGTTCAAAAGATTTCATTTCTCCCAAGTCCACTGTTACGCTGAAGGGAGCGCCGTCCTGCACACGATAGCCTGCCCACTCGGAGGCTTTATAGAAATAGGATCCCCTAATTCCGTCGGTCAGCTCTTGTTTTCCATTGTCAGCAAACTGAACATCCGCTTCCCAGGAAGTCTCGTAGGCTGCACGAAAGACCAGATTGTTTTCATCCATGTCTTCCGGATCCGCCCCTTCAACCATCGTTCTGTTTTTCAGCACCTTGATTTCGTCCACCATGACTTTGGTAGTCGCAGGGAACACCACCTTGACATAGCGGGCAGCGGAAGCGCCCACTACGCTCTGAATAAAACAAATCGTGGGGACATTGCCAAACGGAGCAATGGCGTTTACAGGAGCTGCCTCCTGCCAATTCTGCTTATCGAGAGAATGGTATACCCGCATCGTGGCAGGAGCCTTGAATCCGTTCAGTTCATCATTTAAGAAAGTGGCTTCCACCTGTTCAAAAGAGGCGACAGTCCCCAAATCGATGACGATCTCGGTATCCTTGGAGGAAATGCCGTATCCAACCCAAGCGGGATTCCGATAGTTTGCCGTTGCGCATTGTCCATCAGTCAGCTTGGTAATGGCAAAGGTATCGGGATACTCCGTACTAGCGGCGGGATTAGAAGTATAAACTTTTTTATAAGCAAGATTGTTGGCTTTATCGGTGACTATAGCAGAATAGTTCTTCAGGATTTCCACTTCGTCCAGGAAAACCCAGCCGTTGGGTTCTATAGAAATTTTTACATATCGGGCGGTTTCCGGCCGGTTCATGGTCGCGCGTAAATCATACGCCATTTGGGAGGTCGCGTTGGTGCCCACTCCGTTTTCACTGACAAGTTTCCAGCTCTCCTTATCGTAGGAGGTGTAAACATTTACTCGCACCGGAAGTTTAATCCCAGCGGCCAAATCCTGACAGAAGCCAACTTTGACTTCTTCAAAGGACTGTACTTCGCCCAAATCGAAAATAAATTCCGGAGTCTGGTTCAAATAAGCTTGCCACTCGTCATCCGAATAGCTTATGGTGCCGCGCCTGCCATCGGTCAGCTCAAAATTCGTATCCGGATAAGAACTGTTGGCTTCCAGCGTAGACTCATAAGACTTTCCGAGAACCAGGTTCTCATTGGCCTCATTCTCTTCCATCACAAGGCCGCCGTCCAAAGGAGCGCCGGTGTTGCCGGCAAACACCTCGATTTCGTCCAGGAAGATCCAGCTTGCGCTGCCCTCAGATTGAAAGCTGAAGCGCAGGTCGGTCGCAGTGATCTCGGAATTAAATCCTGTCCCATAAGTGAACACCTTTTTCGCCGCATTGCCGCTGGGGGTTCCCTCATAAATGGCTTTATATGAACCGACTCCATTTTTTGCCTCGATTTTCACATAATGGGGCAGCGAAATACCGGCAGGAGAATCGCTGACGGCGCCAATCTGAATCTCAGAAAACGTGATGGCTTCGTCCAGATGGAAGGCTATGTCTGCAATCCTCCCCCTCGGGACAAAATATCCCACCGTGTTGCCGTCGCCCCAGCTCTGTCCATGGATGCCGTCTGTGAGCTGTTTGCGCTCCTTGTCCGGGCTGCTGCTGTGGAATTGGTCATCTTTCAAAGAGGTCACGTAGGGTTTTCCGGCGATGAGGTTTTCAAGCTGCTTCGCCGGTTCATCGGATACCGTCAAAACACAAAACGTACTTTGTTTGACGGTAGCCTCGCCATTTAAATTATTCGTAATTTCAACATAGTATCTTCCGCTGTCGGCGGCCGATACCTCATTTAATATCAGTTCATTACCGGTCTTCCCTTCCAAAGCTTCGCCATTTCTATACCATTGATAGGACAGTATACCGCCGTCCACGCTTTTGGCTGTGACCTTGAAGGTGACTGTTTCACCAATAAGGGCGCTTTTCAGCTCCGGCAAATCAGTTGTGATGATTGGAGGCTTTGCAGACGTGCCGATGGGGGGATTGATATTTGCGGGCGTTCCGTCTGCTTCTGCCAAGATCTCCACTTCATCGATAAACAGCCAGCTGTCCTCGGAACCGGTGGTTAGAGTCAAACGCACAGCCTGAGCCGCGATAAATTCCCCGTCCGGAACAACGAACACAAAATCGCCTTTTGCAGTATCAAATAGCGGCATATTTCCTTCAAAAGCTTCCTGCCAAACGCCGTCAGCGTCTTTGTATTCCATCAAAATGGCAGAGGGATGATAAATGTTTTCCACTTCTTCTTTAAAAGCGCTGAACTGAATTTGCTGGAACTCTTTGACACCGCCTAACTCAAAAGTCAAATCGATTCTCTTGTCGGTGATTGCTTCATCGGTGGGCGTATGGAATCCGACTGTACCGGAATCTTTCCAAATGGTCTTTACGCCATCGGTTAAACGCTCTCTTTGGGCATCGGAATGATTACGGTAGAAATCTTCCTCTTTCAGCGAAGTAGTATAAGGCAATCCATAAACGATGTTATTGGGATTGTGTTCAATAATTTGTTCACCCCAGACTCGGATTTCGGTAAAAAAGGTCCACCAGTCTATGGAATGAGTAATTTTTACATACCGTGCTGTTTCTGGTATATCCAGCGTATAAGAATAAGTATGTACCTCATCCGCTTCAGGAGAAGCGGGAGTTTCCGCCTGCACCGGTTCACTCCAACGGATGTTATCTTCCGAATAGGAAAAAGCGATATATCTCGGATAAGTGATTCCAACGCCTTCGGCGTTCAGCGCATCGATTTCCAAAACGGAAATCAGACGGGCTTCACCCAAATCTACGATGATATCCGTGTTATCGATCACTCCACTGTAGTGAAACCCGACCCAGTTGCTGTCCTTATAGTTGGCAGGGGCAACAATGCCGTCGGTCAGCTTATCCCCACTGTCATCCGGATAATCAGGAGACGCCGCAATGTCGCTTTCGTAGCTGCATCCCAAGGCCAGATTAGTCAATGCCGCTCTCTGTGCACTAAAATCGACAGCGCCCGCCGGAAAACTGCTGAACAAGCATGTAACACAAAGCAGGCTCGCCACGAAGGCCGATAATCGTTTTTTCCAAACCTTTGTTGACATAAAAATCCTCCTACATTTTCTCCCATAGCAAATCCTATAAATTGGAATCCTTTATAGTTTGCAATATATGATATCTTTATTTTATCGACAAGCACTATAATTGTATAGAGTTTTATTTTAATTTTATAGTATTATTTTTACTAAAAGTAAAAATAATACTATAAAATTGGTTAAATACAAAAGTTTAA
>CABUOE010000137.1 GCA_902493155.1 uncultured Eubacteriales bacterium | reverse complement strand
GTGGCGATTTCTCCCCAACGGGAGGCAACCGCCGACCACATGCTGGCCGCTACGACCGGCATGGTCTTGGTACGCTCGCCGGTGAGAATCAGGGCAAAGAGGAATTCGTTCCAAGAGAAAATAAAGGTAAAGATCATGGCAGTGAAGATGCCGGGGAGGGACAGGGGCAGCACCACCCGCATAAAGGAGGAGATGGGCCCGCAGCCGTCCAGCTTTGCCGCCTCGTAGATCTCGTTTGGTACCTCCCGGAAAAATCCCTGTAACGTCCAGATGACAAAGGGCAGGTTAAAAGCTATGTAGGAGATGATGAGGGACCAGAGATTATCCAGCATCTTGAGATTTTTAAACATGATGTAAAAAGGGATGGCCGCGGCGATGGGCGGCATCATCCGAGTGCTGATGATCCAGAAGGAAATGTTCTTTTTTCCTCTGGGGCTCATCCGAAGCCGCACCAGGCCATAGGCGCCGAAGGAACCTACAAAGATGCAGACTAGGCAGGCGCTTCCGGCGGCGATGAGGCTGTTGAGCAGGTACTTGAAGTAGCTGCCCTCGCTGAGTACCACCGAGTCGTTGCTCCGGCCTAAAATAACAGCGGAATAGTTTTCAAAGCTGACAGAGGAGGGAATCATCTTGGGCGGGTATTCAAAGATTTCCGCCTTTCCCTTGACAGAGGTGGCAAAGGTCCAGTAAACAGGGAAGAGGAAGATGATTAAGATGAGGATGATAGCCGCAAAGGCCAGCACGTTTTTCAGGTACTTCGCCCGGAAGAACTTACGGATGTTCAGGCCGTTGGGTTTTTCCACAGTCATACTTACACCTCCCATTCATCTGCCATATACTTGTTGAGAATCTGGCAGATTACTGTCACGACTACAAGGATGATGATACAGATAGCACTGCTGTGGCCCACGTCGAAGAAGGAAAAGCCCACCTTGTAGGCATAGTAGCTGACTGTTTCGGTGGCCTGTCCGGGGCCGCCCTTGGTCAGCATATAGACCACTTCGAAGAACTTAAAGGTATCCATGACCCTCATCAGCAAAACGATGGTGATGACCGGCTTTAGGGAGGGAAGAATGATATGGAATAGCTGCTGAAAGAAATTGGCGCCGTCCACTCTCGCCGCCTCCAGAGCCTCTTTGGGCATAGCGGTCAGGCCCGCTAAAATAATCAGGGTGACAAAAGGCGTCCACTGCCATACGTCCACTAAAATGACCGCTGGCATCGCCAGGTATTGTGAAGCCAGCAGTGCCGGCGGATTTTTGATTCCAATGAGCGTCAAAAGATATTTGACGACTCCATAATCCGAGTTGTACATCAATAGCCACATGAGTGAGGCGACGATGGGGGTGATCATCGTCGGGGTGATGAACAGGCTGCGGAATATTTTGGTGCCGCGTGTCTGACGGTTAAAGAGAAGGGCGATTGCAAACCCTAGGATGAACTGCAGCGAAACGGCAGCCACCATCAGAATGATGGTATTCAGAAGAGCGCGCAGAAAGTTCTGATCCGTCAAAGTGGTGATGAAATTATTAAGCCCCACAAACTTTTTGGGCTTGTTGGGATTGGCGAAATTCCAGTCGAACAGGCTGTTATAAATGTTGAAAATCATCGGATAGATGGACATGAGCACCAGCACAATCATGGATGGGGCGATCATCAGTTTCCAGATCCGGTTTTCTCTTTGCATAAGGGAAGATTTCTTACGGGAACGGGAGTGTGTTATCATGGTTTTCACCTCGCAGAAAGGTACATTTAGGGAGGCGGATGCAAAAAAGGAGAGAAAACATCCGCCTCCGCATAAAACTAATCTTTCACAGGATATCCGTTGTCTTTCATGAGCTGGTTGATTTGAGAAGCGGCGTCATTGAGGGCTTTCTCCACGTCTTTTTCACCGGATACCGCCATGTTGAGCTCAAGACCCAGGATTTCTTCGATCTTGGTCCATTCCGGCAGTCTGGAGCGGTAGTTTACGCCGTCGGCCAAGCCGTTGACTTCCGCGTCGTAGATGATGTCGAAATAGGGATATTTCTCTACCAGAGCGGGGTCAGTTACGGTGCTGAGACGGAGGGGAACGCCGGGAGTACCGGGAACGTCGACCCATTTCTTGTCGGTTTCAGCGCTGGTGAGCCATTTCATAAAGGTCCAGGCCTCTTCCACGTTTTTACTGTCTTTGTTGATGGAGATGGAGAAACCGGCGAAGGGGAGGGAATGCTCGCCTTCTTCAGTCAGCTTGGGCAGAGGAGCGTAGCCTACTTTGCCGGCGACCTGGGTGTCTTCTGCGGTTTCAAACTGAGGAGAGTTTGCGTTGAAAACAGCGGTCATAGCGGCGCTGCCGTGCATGAACGAATTCCAGCGGTCGGCGTTTTCGTACTGGAGCACGCCGTCGGGCAGGTAGGGAAGCAGGTCTTTTAACATCTGAGTGGTTTCGATGGCGATGTCGCTGTTGACGCCGGACGAATAATCGTTGGGCATATCGTTGAACATCTTGCCCCCGAAGGCGTTGAAGTAAGCGCACCAGTCATGGACGATGGAAGGGCCGCGCTTCAATGCGATGGCGAGACCATAATGATTGTTGTCGGGATCATACAAAGTCTCGATAGCGTTGACAAATTCGTCTTTGGTTTCCGGGGCTTCCAGGTTCTTTTCCGCAAACAAATCGGTGCGGTAGTGAATGTACATGTAATAGGGGGCGAGGGGCAGACCGATAATTCTGTCATCCCAGGTAGCCAAACCTTCCCAGGCGCCGGGCAGGAAGTCATCCACCTGAAGCTCTTCCTTATCCCGTTCCACCAGTTCGTTCAGGTCCAGTAGATGGTCGCCTTCTGCAAACTCGCCGATCCAGGGGCTGTCCACCGAGATCAGGTCATAAGCGCCGGTGTCGCTGGTCAGTTCCAGGATCGCTTTTCCGTGAAGATCCAGATAGGGGACGGAATCCAGGACGACTTTGATGTTGTATTTTTCTTCGAATTCGGGCAGCAGAGTTTTGATTGCTCCTACATACGGGTCGCCTACGGTGAGGAATTTAATGGTTTTGGTCTCTGTCTGACCGGAACCCGAATTGGTGTCGGAGCTTCCGGAGGGGGCATCGTTTTGTGTGCATCCGAAGAGGGATGCGGTTAACATGACGGTTGCTAATACGGCACTAATTAACTTTTTCACTGAAATCCTCCGTTCTTCATTTACTTTCATAGACTCTCGTTTCCATTGGTTGCTTTCAATTCGATTACAAACTTATAGGTGTCTCCGCGGTAAGTGGATCGAACATATTCGATCGCCTCATTTTTTTCGTTGTAGGTGATTCGCTCCATCAAAAGGCCCAGTGAATTTTCCATCACAGCAAGGAGATTTGCCTCTTTGCCCGACAACAGGATGGTTTCTATGGTTTGGTGGGCGCGGGCCAGCTTGATGTGGAGTGTTTTCTGCAAATATTCGTACAGCGAAAAGTCCTGAGTCTGAAAAATATCGAACTGTTCGATCAGATTTGCATTCAGATAAGTTTTTTCAATACAGATTGGCTGTTGATCTGCAAATCTCAGGCGCCTTAACAACAAGACATTGTCTCCAATATGAAGTCCCAGTTTTTGAGCGATTTCTGCGTTGGCTTTTTGGGTTTCGACTGAGAGAATTTTGGATCCGGGTTTCCGGCCCATCCGGCGCATATCCTCGGAAAAGGAGGTAAGGGAGGCCAGATTTTGTTCGATTTTGTTGGAACGGACAAAGCTCCCTTTTCCATGAACCTTGTAGAGGTAACCTTCCACCTGAAGCTCGTTGATGGCCTGGCGGACGGTCATGCGGCTGATATCGTACTGGACGCACAATTCACGTTCTGAGGGAAGCAGCTCGCCTTCCGAGTATTCTCCTTCTTGGATTTTTTCTTTGATGATTTCCTTTAGCTGGTAATAAATGGGTAGTTTGCTGGTTTTGTCGAGTACCATGAGAAGCTCCTTCCACTGGTATATACCGAAAGGATATGTCGTCTATACCAGTTGTACATTCTTTTTTGTTGTTCAGTGGGTGATAAACTCTAGCGGGGGACGGATTTGTCCGATGAAAATGAATAATTTGTGTCTCAACTGGTATAGATATATATACCAGTTGGCGCAAAACAAACTATCGCATTTTATATCCGATCTGTTTTTTGTAGGTTTTGAATACCTTTCGGTTGTAATCGTCACCCTTGTCGATGTTGGCGCTTTGATAAACCGGGGGAAGCACACCCTTTTCATCAAACAGCCCCGAAACTTCCGCCACGATGGCATTGAGGATAGCGACTCCCAAAACGGTGGAGCCAGGGGCTACCCCTACGCCGGAAACTTCCAGTGTGACCAAAGCATCTCCGAAGGGACAAACATCGTCAATAACCAAATCGCACACTTCAAACAGACGCTTTCCCGACGGATGCCGGGATTGGGAGCGAGAACTGTATTCCAAACTGGTAATACCGATAATCGTCACGCCCTTGTCCTTTGCTGTTTCCGCAAAATCAATTGGAACACTGTTGCGGCCGGAAACCGAATGGATAAATAAAAGATCTCCCCGCTGGATGCCCGATTGTTCTGCGATGATTTTTCCGTATCCGTTGACTCTCTCCAACTCGGATGTAATGCTGATAGGAGTATCCTGCACGTTTAAGCCGGGAGGGAAGATCGGATTGATGATCGCCAAGCCTCCCGTCCGATAAAAGGACTCCTGGGAAAGGATTCCCGCATGGGTACATCCGAAAAAGTAAACCCGATGACCATTTTGAACAGTATCAAAAACCATTTGGGCACTTAAATTGATTTCCTTAAGACAATGCTGCTCTAATTCGCCAAGCTTTTGGATCAATTGATCGATATACTGTTTTGAATACATGAATCCTCCTTTCTGTTGTCACCCACAGTATAACACAGAGTATTCTGTATTGCAATAATACATATGTTATTAACATTTAAGACAAAATTTGTGTAAATATAATAATACCAGTTGCAAAAAAGAACCTGTCGTTGCTTGACAGGTTCTTTTCAAGCGGTTTATACTGTTTTGTTTTATCTTTACATTGGACTCAATTTCCGGATATTACCACAAGCTTACTGCACTTCTACCGAGCGGCTTTCCAGCTTTTTTGGTTCCTCTTTGGGAAGATTGAGCTCTAAAATACCGTCGTGGTACTGGGCAGAAATGCCGTCGCCTTTGATGCCGGTGATGTCGAAGCTTCTCGCAAAGGAACCGTAGCGGCGCTCTTTGCGGACGAAGTTCTTCTTTTCGTCCTTGTCTTCTTTTTCTTCGCTGTGTTCAGCGCGGATGGTCAGGTTACTTCCGTCGATGCTGATTTTGATGTCTTCTTTCTGGAAGCCGGGAAGCTCCGCCTGGAGGACGTATTTATCGTCTTTTTCCACGATATCGGTCCGAAATGCGGAAATTTCCTTTCCGAAGCCATCAAAGAAGCTCTTTTCAAAACGGTCAAAATAGTCGAACAAATCATGCTGTCTACGGTCAAACGGAATCAGGTCAAACATACAAATACCTCCTTATTTACTTTATGTGTGTTTGGGTTTGTTGGGAACAGGGATAAGATTTATCCTTTGCCCGCCTTCTTTCCAGATCCCACGAAGGGGATCATATTTTGTCTGTTGAAGCTCTTTTTCTTTCAACAACTATAGTATAGTTTGAAATTATTAAAAAACAACAGTTCTTTTGTAACAAAATATTGAAATATTAGCACTCTTGATATTAGAGTGCTAATATTTCAATGAAGTCCCACCTGCCAACACGATATGGGATTGTGGACGAATGCCGGACGGACACCGCTCCGGAACCTTGCTGTGTTGAAAAAATCTCCCCTTTCTGCGGAATGGCAAAAAGGGGAGATGGATCGAATCAATCTTTATTTCAGCAGCAAATCTGCCACGAACAGGCCGTTGGCCGCCGCTTGGGAGAGGGACCTGGTAAATCCCGCGCCGTCGCCGATGGCGTAGAGCCCTTTGGTGCCGCATATCTCGAAATCCTCACAGTTGGGGCGGGCGGAGTAGTATTTACACTCGATGCCGTAGAGCAGTGTGTCATAGTTGGCGGTGCCGGGCGCGACCGCATCCAGCGCGTGCAGCGTCTCGATGATGTTGTCCAGCTGGCGCTTTGGCATGCACAGGCTCAGGTCGCCGGGCACAGCGCTCAGGGTTGGCCGGGTGGTG
>CABUOE010000136.1 GCA_902493155.1 uncultured Eubacteriales bacterium | reverse complement strand
CCGGTTATTCTGGTTCCAGCAGATGCCCGCGGCCAGAAGTTCTAGGAAAATGCCGATAAACCCGATTCCTAAATTGAGCGGGGGATTGACCCCGACAATGGCGGAGATGAGGAAAAAGAGGGTCACAAAAGGCAACAGCCACATGAGGATTTTAAAGAATACCGGCAGGGTGGGAGGGGTTTCTTCGGAAAGGGCGATAAAGGATTCAATGGTTTCGCCATCCTGTTTCCGGGCAGTCTGCTCCATCAACTGCCCCAGTGTTTCCAATTCAAGGCAAAAGTTTTCCTTTTGGGAGAGCTCTTTGACCGCCTGCTGGTTTCTAAGAATGCTTTCCCGGCTGGGAGCGTCCAGCAGCAGGCGGTCAGCCAGCGTCTGCCGTCCGTAAGCGGTATGGCAGCGGCAGAGATATTGATAGAGGGAATTTTTTCCGAACAAGTCCAAATCTTTTCCCCGGGGCGGGCAGGTTTCATCGAGGAACTCCTTCCCGTCCCGGGAAAATTCCTGCCAGCCATCGGTTCCCCGGCCGACCATTCGGGTGAGTACCTGCTCCTGAGCTAACAAATACTGTTCTTTTTCCTTTTGCCTATTGTAGACAAACACCAGCGCCACAAATAGCACAAGGGAGATGCCCCCTAAAGCATAGAATCCGGTGTGTTTCAAATAGCCCAGCAAAACGCCTGCCATCAAAAGCAGAAAGGAAGAAATCCTCCAAAAGCTTAAAATATTCAGCCTGCGCCGGAGCGACAAAAGACTGTGTGAAGTCTGTCGAAGCCGGTTTTTATAAAAATCTGATTTCATGAAAGATACCGTCGCTTTCCGGCCGGAGAAACCCCGGCCTTATAGATTCTCAGAGCCAGCCCATGAGGCACAGACCCGCTTTCAGTATAGCACAAATTCATGTTTTGGAGAATCGAAAGAAGAAAAAGCAGGTCGAAATATTTTTGGAGATTACAACCTATGCGTAATAGGGAGACATCTGGGCGAACGTAGTTCGCCCCTACTTAAAAAAATTTTTTCAAACCCCTTGACAAATCAAAAAAGTGGGAGTATAATTTGAAACAATTTAGGGAACTAAATCGATAAAATCCTGTGAGCAAAAGCAAGTAACTTGCATAACGGTGTTTCAGAGAGCCGGCGGTTGGTGTGAATCCGGCACATACGATGTGAGCGAATGGATTTGTGAGGAGCAGGGTGAAACGGATTTTCCGCAGTAGCCTGTGACGTAATTCCTGCGTTAAAGGATAGGGTATTGATGCGAAGCTGCGTACCTGAAATGATGTGATTCGCTGCGTACCTGAAATGAGGAGAATGTTCGTTATTCTCGAAATTGGGTGGCACCACGAGGTCTATCGTCCCATGTGTAGGGATGATGGGCTTTTTTTGTTGTCCAAATTTCAGTTGACCCAGATAAAAATTGAGAAAAGGAGATTTTGACGATGCTGTATCCAACTATTGACGATGTTCAGAGCCTGTTAAACGACTATCCGGTCGTTCCCGTTTTCTACGAGGCTCTGGCCGACACCTTTACCCCCATCCACATTTTTGACGCCCTCCAGCAGGACGAAGAAACCTGCTTTATCCTGGAAAGCGTGGACAACAGAAGCCAGTGGGGACGGTACTCCTTCATCGGCGTTCGCCCCAAAATGGAGCTGCGGATTGAAAACGGGACTGCCGTCAAAATCACAGAAAATGGGGAGGAACGCACCCCCTTCACCGACCTGGCCGCCTTTTTGTCCGGCGTGATGAAAGACTACCAGTCGCCGTCCTTTCCCAACAAGCCCAAAATGACCGGCGGACTTATCGGGTACTTCTCCTACGACACCGTCCGGTATATGGAGCCGACCCTTAAAAATGTGCCGGAGGACGATTTGAAGCTCCCCGACTGCGACTTATTTTTGTACGACGAAATTGTCGCCTTCGACCACCTGAGCAACAAAACGGTGGTGATTTTAAACATCCGCCGGGGCGAAGATGTGAAAGCGCAGTATCAGCAGTGCGAATTGAGGGCAAAGGCGCTGGTCTTAAAAATCAAGAACTACCAGCCGTCGATTTCCAAAAAATCCGCAAAGCCCGCCATGGCGGTTCGCTCCAATTTTACCAAGGAGCAGTATATGAAGATGGTGGAGGAGGCAAAAAAACACATTGTGGCCGGGGATATTTTCCAGATCGTACCGTCCCAGCGGTTCGAGATCGAAAACCCGCCGGACGCCTTTTCGGTCTACCGGCAGCTGCGGTCGTCGAATCCCTCCCCCTACCTCTACTACTTTAAGCTCAAGGACTACCAAATCGCCGGCGCGTCCCCGGAAATGCTCATCAACGTCACAAAGGGCATCGTCACCACCAAGCCCATCGCGGGGACCATTCCCCGTGGCCTCACCGAAGAGGCAGACCGGGCAAACGAGCAGGCCCTCCTCCACGACCCCAAAGAGCGGGCGGAGCACACCATGCTGGTGGACTTAGGCCGTAACGACGTGGGCAAGGTATCAAAGTTCGGCACCGTGGAGGTGACAAACTTCATGCAGGTGGAGCGGTACTCCAAGGTGATGCACCTTGTAAGCGACGTCAAGGGAATCCTCCGGGAGGACAAAACGGCGGTGGACGCTTTGCTGGCGGCCCTGCCGGCGGGAACCTTGTCCGGCGCCCCAAAGGTACGGGCCATGGAGCTCATCGACACCCTCGAAAACAAAAAGCGGTGCCTCTACGGCGGCACCATCGGGTATTTGGGCTTTGACGGCAACATCGACACCTGCATCGCCATCCGGACGGCGCTGTTCCGAAACGGCAAGGCGTACGTCCAGGCAGGCGGCGGCGTGGTGGCTGATTCCGACCCTCAAAAAGAATACGAAGAAACGAGAAACAAGGCAAACGCCGTTTTGCGGGCCATGGAAGAGGCTGACGCGGAATAAGGGCCGCTGAGAAAGGATGATTTCAGATGATTTTAATATTGGATAACTACGATTCCTTCACCTATAACCTTTACCAGGCCATCGGCCCCCTCTGTCCCGACGTGCAGGTGGTGCGCAACGATAAAATCACCGTTGATGAGATGGAAAAGATGAATTTGCAGGCGCTAATTGTCTCGCCGGGCCCGGGGTACCCTTCTTCGGCGGGGGTTTCTGAGAAAGCAGTCCGCCGCTTCAGCGGCAAAATCCCCGTTTTGGGCGTCTGCCTGGGGCATCAGGCCATCGGTGAGGCTTTCGGCGGGAAAATCGTCCCCGCCATCCAGCTGATGCACGGCAAATCGAGCAACGTAAAGCTGCTGAAACGGGACCCCATCTTCGCGGGGCTGCCGGAGACTGTCGAGGTGGCCCGGTATCATTCCCTCATCGTCGAGCGGGAGAGCCTGCCCGACTGTTTCGAAATCCTTGCCGAGGACGAAGTGGGGCAGATTATGGCGGTCAAACACAAGGATTTCCCCACCTACGGGCTTCAGTTCCACCCGGAATCCATCCTGACAGGTTTAGGCGGGCGGATGCTGGAAAACTTCTTAAATTTAGTACCGAACCTGTCGGTAACGCCCCTTAACACCCCGGCAAGCGAAATCCCGCCCGCCCAGCGCAACGCCTTAAAGCCCTACATCTTCAAGGCCATCGAGGGCGAGAATC
The DNA here is from genome assembly GCA_902493155.1 of uncultured Eubacteriales bacterium. GTDB lineage: Bacteria > Bacillota > Clostridia > Oscillospirales > Ruminococcaceae > Fumia. Next base: position 2,596 of record CABUOE010000136.1, on the reverse strand, counting down.
TTACCAGGGAAGAGGCCTTCGACGCCATGACCTGCATCATGAGCGGCGGGGCCACCAACGCCCAAATCGGTTCCTTCCTCACCGCTTTGCGGATGAAGGGAGAGACCACCGAGGAAATCACCGGCTTTGCCCAGGTCATGCGGAAAAAGGGCAAAAATGTGGAGCACGACTTCCCGGTAATCGATATTGTGGGCACCGGCGGGGATTTGGCGAACTCCTTTAACATTTCCACCACCTCCGCATTCGTCATCGCGGGAGCGGGAGTGGCGGTCGCCAAACACGGCAACCGCAGCGTTTCCAGCAAAAGCGGCGCCGCCGACGTGCTGGAAGCGATGGGCTTTGGGTTAAGCCTCACGCCGGAGCAGGCCACCGAGTGCCTCAATGAATGCGGCATTTCCTTTTTATTTGCGCCGGCCTTCCACGGCTCGATGAAATTCGCCGCCATGCCCCGAAAGGAAATCGGTGTTCGCAGCGTATTTAACATCTTAGGTCCGCTGTCCAATCCGGCGGCCAGCGATTACATCCTGTTGGGGGTGTACGACGAGGCGCTGATGGAGCCTATGGCACAGGTGCTCATGAATTTGGGCATCAAGGGCGCCATGCTGGTACACGGCGAGGACGGCTTGGATGAAATCTCCATCTCCGCCCCCACAAAGGTCTGCGAAATCCGGGACGGCAAGCTGATCAAATACGCCATCCGGCCCTCCCAGTTCGGGGTGCCGGAAGGGGAAATGGCCGATATCGTCGGCGGAACCGCGGAGGAAAACGCCAAGATCACCATGGATATCCTCAGCGGGAAAGAGCAGGGGCCGAAACGGGGCATTGTCCTGATGAACGCAGGATGCGCGCTGTACACGACGGGAGCTGCTGTTTCCATCGCCGAGGGCATCGAGATGGCGAAGAAATCCATCGACAGCGGCGCGGCGCTTCATAAACTCAACGCCCTTAAGGACAAAACCGTCGCTCTCACAAAGTAGCAGAAAGGAAAACTTGACGTGATACTGGACGATATTGTAGCAAAACGGCTGGAGCAGCTCAGCCGGGAAAAGAAGAAAATTTCTCCCGGGGAGATGGAAAAGAGGGCCTTGGAAGAGAAAAGGCCCGTCCTGGACTTTTACGGCGCCCTCAAAATGGAGGGGCTTTCGGTCATCGCCGAAGTGAAAAAAGCCTCCCCCTCCAAGGGGCTCATCCGGGAGGACTTCCATCCCGCGGCGTTCGCCAAAGCCTACGAAAAAGGCGGAGCGGCGGCCATTTCCTGCCTGACCGAAGAGCATTATTTTCAGGGGAGCAGCGACTACCTGCGGGAAGTCCGTCAGGCTGTGAGCCTTCCCATTCTCCGCAAGGATTTCATCATCGACCCGTACCAGATCTACGAGGCGCGGGTCATCGGGGCCGATGCGATTTTGCTGATCGCGGCCCTTTTGGACACAGAGATGTTGGTGAGCTTTATGAGCATCGCCAAAAGCCTGGGGCTTTACTGCCTCACCGAAGTCCACAACGAAACGGAGCTTCAGTCGGCGGTCAAGGCGGGGGCTGACATCATCGGCGTCAACAACCGGGACTTGAAAACCTTCCGGGTTTCGCTGGAGACGACGAAAGCTTTGGCGGGACAGCTTCCCGACAAGGTGGTCAAGGTCAGCGAAAGCGGTATTGGGAGCAGGGAGGACATGGAAATGGTCCGGCAGTACGGCGCCGACGCGGTGCTCATCGGCGAAACGCTGATGAGAAGCGGGGATATGGAACAGGAACTGCGCCGGCTGCAGGGCATCGCGTAAGGAGGGACACCGTGGCCGTGCAGGTGAAGATTTGCGGCATCCGGCGGGAAGAGGATGTCACTTATTTAAATGAATTTCTTCCCGATTACGCAGGATTCGTCTTCGCCGAGAGCAGGCGGCAGGTTACGGCGGAGCAGGCGGCGGCGCTTATCCGAAAGCTCGACTCCCGGGTGAAGCCGGTTGGCGTTTTCGTCAACGCCCCGCCGGAGGAAGCGGCGAAAGCCGCCGCCCGATGCGGCCTTTATGCGGTGCAGCTTCACGGGGACGAGGACGAGGCGTATATCCGGCGTCTGCGGCCGCTGCTGCCGGAAAATACCGCTGTTTGGAAAGCGGTGCGTGTCCGTGAAGCGGCTGACATCGAGCAAGCCGATTCGACAGATGTTGACATCCTGCTCTTGGACAGTTATACTGAAAAAGTCTATGGCGGCACGGGAAAATCCTTTAACTGGAGCCTTGTGGCGGAGCATCCCCCCAAAAAGCCGTTTTTCGCGGCTGGGGGGCTGACGCCGTTTAATATCATAGAAGCAATTCGGACGATGCACCCTTTCGGAATCGACATTTCCGGCGGGGTGGAAGGCCCGGACGGCTGCAAAGACAGAAATAAAATCGCCGCGCTGATGGCGGCATTATCGCTTGTATAGCGATGCAGAAAGGGAATGGGGTACAATGAGCAAAATTGGAAGATTTGGTGATTTCGGCGGGCAGTACGTCCCCGAAACCGTCATGCGGGCGGTCAACGAATTAAACGAAGCCTATGAGCGCTATCACGACGACCCGCAGTTTATAAGGAACTAAACACCCTGTATCGGGATTACGCCGGA
>CABUOE010000135.1 GCA_902493155.1 uncultured Eubacteriales bacterium | reverse complement strand
CTGCTCCGCCCGCATTCCATCGGAACCTCCCGGAATCCGCAGGGACAGGGCTCTGCTCCGCCCGCATTCTCATCGCTCCGCCCTTTGGACGTGATCGTCTGCCCGCCTACTGCACCACAACGGTCATGTAAAGCTGTGCCATGGCGCTGACCGGTGTGATGCGGTCACTGACAACCACGCTCTTTTTGGTGCTGCCTTCCGAAACGACAATGCTGTCGGAGCTGAACTCTTCGATGGCTCTCACGTCGGCGAGCTGCTGGTGATGGCGGACGATGTCGTTCCACAAAGAAATCCGCCCCGCCGCATCGTTGGGCACCTGGCCCAGATAGCGCTCGTTAAAGAGCACGGCGATGTCGTTGCCGATCTGGTCCAGGACCCTCACCACCTGGTTGTCGGAAAAGTCGGCGCTCTTGTCGGCATTTACTGAGACAAAGGTGTTCACGTCGCCCAGCACACGGATCTGATCCCCCACCTTGTGGAGCATGAATTTGCCCGCCTTGAGGTTCTCCGAAAGCTCCGCCTGGGTGTAATCAACGTCTACCGCGAAGGCCCCGTCGTAGACCACATTGAGGCAGCTTTTGCTCACCTCGCAGCCCGCCTGAAGCCCTGTGACCCAGTAAACGAGAGAAGCGGCGTCCCCGTCTGTAACAGCGTTTTCCACCGAGATGACGCCTTCGTAGTCGGCCGCCTTCCGATAGAGTACAGTCTGGAACTTGACGCCCACCTCTTCCCGCATCTTTTTGGTAAACTGGACAAACAGCTCCTTAATGGCGTCCACGTTGGACAGACAGCCCAGGGTGTTGAAGCTCTCGCTCTCGATTTTATTGAGGAACCCTTCGTAATCGGACTGCTGGACGCTCTGAGCGTTGGAGCCGCCGGTCAGCGCGACCCCCGCCGTAGCGCTTAAGGTAGCTTCCTTTTTGAACACGACATAATCGTTGTCTTGAAGGTCGGCCGCCGCCGCAACCGTCTGCTTGTCCACTTCCACGCCGTCCAAAACGGTGACCACGTCGAATTTTTCCCCATCGTCGCCGTTCACCCGGATGACGATTTTAATGTCGTTGCCGCGCACACCGCTGTACTTTGCGGTTGCGTAGGAACAGGAGGCTTTCGCGCCTCCGTTCAGTCTGTAAAAATGCCCGACGCGGATGTTCATAAAGAGGTCGCAGAGCCCTTTCATCCTGTCGTCGGAAACGCCGTAGCCGAAAATGCTGCGGGCGTTTTTCATAAAGTCCTCGGCGTAGACTGTAAAGACTTCGCCCTCAGGGCCCCAGTCCAGCTCCAGCGCCATAGCAGCGCTCCCCCTGTCGGAGAGGGCCGCGTCGGCTCTGGAAGCGCTGATGAAATTGATGTACGCCCCCGGCAGAACCCTGTTCTGGGAGGTAAAAGTACCGCCGCCAATGGCCATAATGATTCACCATCCGTCAAAAAATTGACGTTCCTTTCGTAAAATAACTAAATTAAGATGTCCCCCGCCTCTATAGGCGGCGGGTTCCACTTAATTTTTCCAGTAGGGGACACAATCCCCTACTGGAAACGTTGAATGACGGGGCTTTCAGCCCCTTATTGAATCCGTCTTATCAGGCGTTTTCCGCCCTCAGAACGGTTCCGCTCTATGAAGCGGCAATCTGTATCGCACCCGCGGGAAGGTTGTCCCCCTCCCCGGGCAATCACTGCATCTCCGAAGGTTTTGCACGCTCTCAGCCGGCACACCGCACCATCTGAGCAGCTTTTCACGCTTCGGACTGCCCTGACACGCCCAAAGGGCCTTGCTCCGGGCAGTACTCCCGCCCCAAAGCTTCCCCTCGGACGCAGTTTCCCGCCGCCCCCAAAGCCTCACAGCCTCTTGGGCAGCATCACGTTACTCGAAAAAAGTGCCCTTCCCGGCTGCACCCCGCCAGCCCTGTCAAACAGAACTCTGTCAGGCTTTCAGCCGGTCCAGCGTTCACACCCCTTCCCGCAGCGTCAAATCCCCCATCAGCTCCGGGTTTTCGTCGGGAAGCTTTGTCACAAACCCGCCGTACTGGGCCGAAAACCGCAGGACTTCTCCGGCGTTCTGCGCCCGCATGGAGGTCCCCCGCAAAATCGAGCCGTCCTCCATCCGCAGGTTTTCCATGACACAGAAAAGCTTCTCCGCCACCTGAGCCATCTCGGCGTTTCGTTTCACCGGAATCTTCTCCTCGCTGGGGAAATAGGTGACGCTTAAAGGCGTTTTTCGCAGGTAGCGGTTGCCCACCACCCGCTTTTCCGAGAGGTCTCCCCCCTCGATGAAAAAGCAGGGGCGCTTGAGGTTTTGCCGCACCATTTCGGTGTAGATCATGGTCTTAGGCCCAAAAGCCCCGGCAATCGCATTCGCCGCCCCCTGAATCAGTTCCTGTAACATAATCTATCCTTTCGTCCGCCCGCATTCTATCGGAACCTCCCGGAATCCGTAGGGCCAGGGCTCCCCTTCGCCCGCATTCCATCGGAACCTCCCGGAACACCGTAGGGGCGGGGCTCCCCTCCGCCCGCATTCCATCGGAACCTCCCGGAACACCGTAGGGGCGGGGCTCTGCTCCGCCCGCATTCCATCGGAACCTCCCGGAACACCGTAGGGGCGGGGCTCTGCTCCGCCCGCATTCCATCGGAATCTCCCGAAATACCGTAGGGGCGGGGCTCTGCTCCGCCCGCATTCCATCGGAACCTCCCGAAATACCGTAGGGCCAGGGCTCTGCTCCGCCCGCATTCCATCGGGACCTCCCGGAATACCGTAGGGGCGGGGCTCTGCTCCGCCCGCCTCAATCCGCTCCCCCACAACGTCCCTCAAAACCGTAGGGGCGACGCCCTCATCGCCCCGCCGTTCGCCGCGCCCTAGGCGTAATCCTCCCGTACCACCAGAATCTCCTGATGGGTGGGATACCGCACCGGCTCGCCGCAGGTGATGTAGCGGACGGTTTTGCCGTACTGTGTAATGACCAAACTGGATCCCGCCGGAATATGAAGCTTCGGGGAGGTAAACACCTTGGTCTCGTAGTTAAGCTTTGCCGCCTGCCCCTGCTTGACCGGCTGGTTGCCGTAGCGTGCGCCGGAACGGGAGCGGCTGACCGCACAGGGAAACCCTTGATACAAAAGGAATTCCTCTTCCTCTTGTATAAGCGTTTCCTCTTTGTACCGGCGCTCGTACACGTCCATCACCCCGTCGTAGGTAGAGGCGATGATCTGCTCTTCGTTCATAGTAATGATCCGTTCCTTTCTGTCTGCACAAAAGTTTTATCTCTTGTGCAGATTCCTTCGGTTCGCCGCAGTAGGGGACGATGCCCGCATCGTCCTTATTCAAACGACGCTTACATCGTCCCGCGTCCCAACGGTGCCGGGCTGCCGTCTCCCGCCGCTACCACTTCATCTTCCGGAAGGCGTTGAGCCTGCCGTTATACCCCGAAAGCGCATCCTGCACCACGTCGCCATAGGTCACCGAAAAGTCGCCCCGGGTGACTGATTTGACCGGCTTTCCGCCGTCGCTTGCCTCCCGGTAGCAGCCCGCCGCCATCTGAGAAGCGAGATTTCTCGCCCCCTCGGGGATTTCCTCCAAGTGGCAGTAGCTTTTGATGTACTCCTCAGTCACTTCGCAGCAGAACAGCAGCAGCCCTTCGTCATACCCCGCCGGGAGCAGCAGTTTTGCCTTATCCGCAATTTTCATATCATCAAACCTTTCGTCCAAAGGCCCCGCCCTTAGCGGAGCCTCCCGGCAGAGCGGATGCCCGCCGAAACCTAAGCCTCAAATTAACCCTTGGAAATGACTCTGGCAATGGGGATGGCCTTGTGGTTGATGTATTCCTTGCCGGTGGTTTCATTGGTGTTTACAAGCTCCCAGTTTGTGCCGTTTTGCAGTTCAGCGTCAGTGGGAGACAGAGAAACCATGCTCTTTTTGGTGAAATTAATGCCGTAAGGGGCAAAAATCTTTCTCTGTCTGGAGTAAAGGGTGGTCTGACCGCCGTTAGTCTTGGGGTCGCGATCCATCTCGTAGGGGACCTCGACGCCGCAGTTGGTGTACTCGATGGCGCCGTCGCCCAAAACGTAGGTGGTGTATTTATTGTATGCAGGAACAGCAGTATCGCCGGAGCCAGTAGCCGCCACGTGTTCGACCGGCATGCTGTCGTCGATGAGCACCAGCTTGCCGTTCAAGGAAGCCAGGCTCAAATCTCTCTGGATGCCATTTGCGTCGGTATATTTTAAGTACTCCATCAGATTGAGGTTTTCAAGGTTTGTGGCCACCTCAGAGTGCATGATGACGAGAGAAAACTTCTGCTTGTTGTCGCCCGCCGCCTGCTGGATGACTTTGTTGAGGGTGGACGCACCGAACAAACCGTCGCCCACCGCCGTCACGTCATAGGTGTGGTTATCCACGAATTTTTTGTTCTCGGTGCCGGTCATCGAGAAGATGCCCTTGAGGATGGAAAGGATGGTGTCCTGATCCACAGCATCCCAATATTCGGCGATCTGCTGGCCCACGTTGTCCATAAAGTCAGCGCCGCCCGCGATGTCAGCGGAGAAATCGTTTTCCGTCCAGGAGTTCTGGCGGCCGACTACCACGCGGTAATGGGAAAAAGTCTTGGTGGTGTTTGTGGGTGTGTCGGTGTTGCCGTCGTAGTTGGCGGGCGTGCCGCCGATCTGTCCAAACAGAGGGGTAGCCGCATAGTTGCCGCCTGCCTGCTCGGAGAAGATAGAGGCAATGCGCTGACGCTCCACAATCGCCTTGGAGCGGATCAGCTCATTGCGTTTCAGGTTGGGAATGCGATCGACGTATTTGCCGAACACTTCCGCATTGAAGTTGGTTGCATTAAAAAGTGCCATAAGGTTCTTCCTTTCTCAGATAAATTTAGAGCCGGTTTCCCACCGGCCCCCTAAAATGTATCGTCAGGGGGATTTCCCCCTCACGCCGAATGTAATTTGCCGTTTCCACGGTCTTTCTGTAGGGACGGGGCTCTGCTCCGCCCGCATTTCATCGGAACCTCCCGGAACGCCGTAGGGGGCGATGCCCTCATCGCCCCGCCGTCTCCCCGGAACGCCGTAGGGGCGGGGCTCTGCTCCACCCGCAATCATATTACCAAATTTACCGGTAACACAGGACAACGTGTGCATTGCCTCCCTACCCGTTATAATACTGTAGGGGCGAACACAGTTCGCCCGCTTTCACACGAAGGTCTCTTCATCCGTAGGGGCGGGGCTCTGCTCCGCCCCCACCCCATCGGAACCCTCTGCTAAAAACAACGGCCACCGTAGGGGCGGGGCTCTGCCCCGCCCGCAATCCATCGAAACCCTCTGCTAAAAGGGCGGTGCCTCATCGCCCCGCTCCTACCCCCACGATTGATGAGGAAACCGCAGAAACGAGGCTCTCTTCCCCCGCGCTTGACCGGAACGCCTATCTCCGCTCCCGAAGCCGCTGCTCCTGGGAATAGGTGAGGAATCCCGTGTCGGGCCTTCTACCGCTTCCCATGCCGCCGTCGCCGGGCTTCACCCCGTCGATGTCGGCCGCAAAGGCCACCCGAAACAGAGCGGGATACTGCTTTTTGGCCTCTCTGACCAGGTCGTCAGCCTTAAGCAGATTTCCCTCCCCGTCAAACTCGGCCTCTGCCCCCATCTTGTAGCAAAGGTAGTCTGCGTCCAGCGCTCCCGCCTTGATAAGCTCCAGCTTGACCGCGGCCTCCTGCTTTTCGGCAAGCCGCCCCGCCTTCTCAGCCTGAAGCTCCGCCTCCAAAACGGTTTTCTCCTCCTTGAGGGCGGTAACCTCCTCTTCCAGCGACGCAATTTTCGCCGCCGCGTCGGCCCAGTCCTCGATATCCGCCTCTTTGTCGGCTTCCTTCACAGCCTCTTTTTCACCGGAAACCGACTTTGCCTCTCCCGCAGCAGTTTTTTCCTCCTGCTCCAAGGCCGCCTCTTTAAAAGCCGTCTTACCGCCGGCCTTCTCTTCGGGCTGCTCTTCCCCGGAAGCCTTGGCGTCCGCCTTTTGGCCGCTTTCCGGCAGCGTCAGGTCTTCTTCCGCTGTTTTCATCATTTTCTGAAACCAGTCCGTAGCACTCATTCCTTTCTGTTTCTATCTAACGGCCATCCGGCCATGAAACAACATGATTTGTGAGATTCGTAGACGTCCACCTCTACAACCCGCAATCCCCCGGAACACCGTAGGGGCGGGTCAAAATCAAATGCTATCGCATTAGATTCATGC
>CABUOE010000134.1 GCA_902493155.1 uncultured Eubacteriales bacterium | reverse complement strand
CGACGATGCTCAAAATATTGTAGCAGCGGCGGCTGAAAAGCCCCGCGATCCGCAGAAGGACGCCGGTGTGGTTTTTGGCCGTGACCGATAACAGGTATTCTTTTTCCATCTTCTCATTCGTCCTTTCTTTAGGCTTGCCAGTTGATTTCAAGCATCGGTTCTTCCACTGAAGCGCCCGCCGGCACCATGGGGAGCACGTTGATGTCCCGGTCGATGATGCAGTTAATAAACACCGGCCCCTCCTCTTTGAGAGCTGCCTTGAGCACCGGCTCGATGTCGTCTTTTGTGGCGATGGTCATCGCTTTTACACCGTAGGCTTCGGCTAATTTTTCGTAATCAGTCTTTTTGTCCAGTGTCGTCTGGGAAAACCGTCCGTCGTAAAATAGCTTCTGCCACTGCCGCACCATTCCCAGTACCTCGTTGTTAAACAGCAGTTCGATAATGGGGATGTTGTACTTGGCCGCGGTGGACAGCTCGTTGGCGTTCATGTGGAAGCTGCCGTCGCCGGCGATGTTGATGACCCGATTCCCGGGATTTGCCACCTGCGCGCCGATGGACGCCCCCAGGCCGAAGCCCATGGTGCCGAGGCCGCCGGAGGTGATGAACTGTCTGGGGTGTTTAAAATCGTAGAATTGCGCCGCCCACATCTGATGCTGGCCCACCTCGGTGGTGAGGATGGCCTCGGACTGAGTCAATTCGCTCAGTTTTTCCAGCACCATCTGCGGCGTTACGCCGTTGGGATTGTCGGTGTGCTGTGTGAGCGGAAACTCCGCTTTCCAGCTATAGATGCTCTCCATCCAGGTTTTGTGCTCCAGTTGGGGGAACATAGGGAGAAGCGCCTGCAAAACGGCTTTTGCGTCGCCGCTGAGGCGAATGTCCACGTCCACGTTTTTGTTGAATTCCGCCGGGTCGATGTCGATTTGGAGAATGGGACAGTGAGTGGCAAACATGGAAGTATTGCAGGTCACCCGGTCGGAAAACCGAGTTCCCACTGCCACTAAAAGGTCGCAGTTTGCAATGGCGAGAGAGGCGGTTTTCGTCCCGTGCATGCCCAGCATGCCGATGTAGCGCTCATCCGTCTGGTCAAAGCCCCCCTGACACATCAGCGAGCAGGATACCGGCGCGTCCAGCTGTTCGGCAAGTTTCTTAAGCTCAGGAGCCGCCTCTGACAGCAGTACGCCGCCGCCTGCGTAAATCAGCGGACACTTGCTATTTTTTAAGAGCTCCGCCGCCCGGTTCATCCACTCTGCGGGAGGCAAAGGCCAGGGTTCCTGCGCTTTTTGGGCTTGCGGTATGTACTCGAACTTCGCCCCGGTGACGTCCTTGGGGATGTCAATGAGAACGGGGCCTTTCCGGCCTTTGTTGGCGATGAAAAACGCCTCGCGGATGGTGTCTGCCAGGTCCTCCACCCGTTTGACGATAAAATTGTGCTTGGTGATGGGCATGGTGATACCGGCGATGTCTACCTCCTGGAAGCTGTCGAGCCCCAGCAGGTCTCGATTTACGTTGCCGGTGATGGCAACCATGGGCACCGAATCCATATAGGCGGTGGCGATACCGGTGACGAGGTTCGTTGCGCCAGGGCCGGAAGTGGCGATGCAGACGCCGGTTTTGCCGCTGGATCGGGCGTAGCCGTCGGCCGCATGGGCCGCCCCCTGCTCATGGGCGGTGAGAATGTGGTTAATCCGGTCGCTGTATTCATAAAGCGCGTCGTAAATATTTAAAACCGCTCCGCCTGGATAGCCGAAGACGGTATCCACTTTCTGTTCCAGCAGGCATTCCATGATAATTTGTGCTCCAGTCAGTAACATGTAAAGACCCCTTCCAATTTTTGCATAACAAATAAAAAAAGCTTTCATCTCTTTCTTAGAGATGAAAGCTTTGCTTCCACGGTACCACTCTGTTTGCCGACTTGGTCGGCCCCTCAGTCACATCCAACAATGTGCTTTCCCATAACGGAGGAAAACCGTACCCACTTACTGCCTTTTTGGAAAAGGTTTCAGCGGTCTGCTCGAGGGTGATTTGCCTTCGTCCGTCCTGCCGCCTCACACCACCCGGCGGCTCTCTGAAAGTCCTGTGACAAAAACATGTCCCTGTCTGCGCATTTGTGATATTGTTAATAGGATAGTCCTTTTTTTGGGTCTTGTCAAGAGGTTTTTCTTGTATTTTTGGAAAATCCGTCGAAGAAGTCCATCTGGTTTGCAACAATCTTCTCACCTGTGGTATACTAACAGTATTGCGATAAGGCTCGGTAAAGGAGAATTTTTTTGAGAGAAGTGATTTTGTACATCGCCTTGAGTCTGGACGGATACATTGCCGATGAAAGCGGCAGTGTCGGCTGGCTGGGTGGTTCGGACGAGGAATACGAAAGCGACGAAGGATATGAACGGTTTCTACAGACGGTGGACACCGTCGTCATGGGGTACAACACCTATCATCAGATCGTCACAGAGCTTTCCCCTGACAAATGGCCCTATCCCCAACTGGAAAGCTATATCTTTACCCATCGACAGACAGCGGATGACGGAAACATCCACTTTGTCGATCAGCCTGTCGCCCAATGGCTGAAACTATTAAAAAATCTTCCGGGTAAAAACATCTGGATCTGCGGCGGCGCTCACCTGGTCAAACAGTGTATGGAAGCAAAGCTGATCGACCGGTATCATCTGACCATAATCCCGGTCATTCTGGGAAACGGCATCCCCCTTTTTCCATCTGGAACCCGCCCGGCCCAGCTGGAACTGGTTTCTCTTCAGGCGGAAAACGGAGCCGCCCAGTGCATTTATCGAAATAAAGCCGATGTGGACTAAGTGGCAAGCCAAAAGCCTTGTAGCCGCATATACGAGGCAATCAAAGGAGAATTTTATGGAACAGCGCATTGCAAAAACAGTAGCGGAATCCCGTACCGAACAGGTACAGATCATCCTGCCGGAGCACATCAACGGTTTTGACAGGCTGTTCGGCGGAAGGTTGGTGGAATGGATCGACATTGTAGCTGGGGTCGTGGCCCGGCGGCACTCCAACCAAAACGTGACCACCGCCTCCATCGACAACCTCCAGTTCAAGGCGGCGGCCCACGTGAACAACACTGTTCTTCTCCGAGGGCAAATCACCCATGTGGGTGAAACCTCCATGGAGGTGCGGGTAGACACCTTTGTGGAAGATTTGGGCGGCGAGCGGAAGCTCATCAACCGGGCGTATCTTGTCATGGTCGCTTTAGACGAAAACGAAAAGCCGGTAGCAGTCCCCCACATCATCCCCGTCACCGACGAAGAAAAGGAGGAATTTGAGGCGGGAATCAAACGCCGCGCCCTGAGAAAACAGCGTAGGCAGGAACGGTTTTAAGGGGGAACATGGATATGATATTGGCAATCACAAATCGATATGGTTCATCCGGAGTGTATTACATTTTACGGGAATTCAAGGATATTTTCGAGGAGCTGGGAATCACGCTATTCCCGGTGGCCACTGTGAAAGAGCATGAAAAAATAGCGGAAATCTGCCAAGGACTCATCCTCACAGGGAGCTCCATCAACGTAAACCCCAGGCACTACGGAGAACCGCCCATCGAGAAACCGGATGACAAATACGAGGAAATGGATGAATTGGATTTTACCCTGATCCGTGCTTTTCACAAAGTACATAAACCCATTTTGGCCATCTGCAGAGGGTGTCAGGCTCTCAATGTCTGCTTTGGGGGAAGCTTGTACCAAAAGATACCCAACCATAACTTAGAGCCGGCCGCACGGCATTCCGTCCAAATCAAAAGCGGCTCCTTTCTGCATCAATGCTACGGGAAACGGGAAGTCGAGGTAAATTCCCTTCATTTTCAAGCCTTAAAAAAATTGGCGAGGGGTTTCGGGTCACCGCTGTCAGCTCGGACGGCGTCACCGAAGCCATCGAACAGGACAATATACTCGGCGTCCAGTGGCACCCGGAAACAATGATGGACCTTAAATTCTTCCAGGCGTTCATAGAACGTTTTCTTTAATGTTTCCAGAAATTTTCCGCCTGCATAAGCTGCGGTAGCCCAAAAGCCGTGCAATCTTTGCAACTTTAGAATTTTACTTGTATTCTTTTCCATTCTGTGATAGAATAAGCGAGGTTAGTTTTACTCAATAATTTTTTATCGCAAGGAGTGAATCTCAATGAGAATCAAATATCTTGGCACAGCTGCTTCCGAGGGATGGCCCGCTACCTTCTGCCGCTGCAAATACTGCGATGAGGCTCGAAAACGAGGCGGAAAAGACATCCGCACCCGCTCTCAAGCCCTGATAAACGACGATCTGCTCATCGACTTGCCTGCGGATACATACACCCACAGCCTTCTTCACAACGTAGATCTCAGTGCCATTAAATACCTTCTTCTCACCCACACCCACTCTGACCATTTCTATCCTTCGGAGCTTGTCATGCGCGGCGGGCCGTACGCTCACGACATGGTCAGCGAGAAACTGCAGATATACAGTTCCTATCACGCAAAAAATCTCTGTTACCAGTATGCCGGAATGAAGTTTTGTGAAGAGGTAGATGCTGGCATTCACTGGCACATCCTTCACCCCTATGAACCGGTGCAAGCCGGGCCCTATACCGTTACGCCCTTCCCCGCCAAGCACATGACCGAAATGCCACTGATGCAGCCATTTATCTACCTGATTGAAGACGGAAAAAAATCCGTCCTCTATCTTCACGATACCGGTCGTGCTTTGGACGACGTGCTTGATTACCTGCAAAAAGAAAACAAAAAAGTCGACCTTGTAAGCTTTGACTGCACTTATCAGCTGAACCCCAGCGGCGGCGACGGAGACGGACACATGGGAGTTGACGACAACATTCGTCTGCGAGAAAAGCTGCTTCACTTGGGAATTTGCCATCAGGGCACCCAATATGTCATCAACCACTTTTCCCATAACAGCGGAGTCTGCGAAGCGGTCAACCCACAGGGACTGGCAGTGGCCTTCGACGGTATGGAAGTGGAACTGTAAGCGTCGGAAGGTTCGTTTTAACCCTGTTTCTCAAAGCTGAGCAATTGGATAAAAAAGCTCAAGTTTTCTCGTAATTTTCATCTTGTATCTTTGTCCCTGTTGTGATAGGATTAAGGAAGAAATTCCCTTACATCACACTATCAATATTTGGAGGAAAGCCCAATGAAAATGAAATACCTTGGCACAGCTGCCGCAGAAGGCTGGCCTGCTACCTTCTGCCGCTGTGAATACTGTGATGAAGCCCGCAAGCGGGGCGGAAAAGACATCCGCACACGTTCTCAGACCTTGTTCAACGACGATTTGATGGTGGACCTGCCGGCAGATACATATATGCACGCTCTGCTCCACAACTTGGACCTGACTGCTATCAAATACCTCTTTATCACCCACGCCCACTCCGACCATTTTTACCCGCTGGAGCTGGCTATGCGGGGCGGCCCCTTCGGCCATAACATGGTGAGCGAAGAGATGCACATCTACTGCTCCTACCACACTAAAAATTATTTCTACCAGCAGGCGGGAATCGAAACCTGTGAAGAAATCGACGAAAAGCTTCATTGGCATGTACCCCACGCTTACGAGCCGGTTCAAGCCGGTCCTTATACCGTCACTCCCCTCCCCGCCCGGCATATGACCGAAATTCCCCTGATGCAGGCGTTTTTCTACCTCATCGAAGAGGGGGATAAATCTGTCCTTTACATGCACGACACTGGCCGCGCTTTGGACGAGGTTCTCGACTACCTCCAAAAGGAAAACAAAAAGGTGGATCTAGTGAGCTTCGACTGCACCTGCGGATTGATGGACGGTCAGGAAAACGGCGGCCATATGGGCTTTTACGACACCAAAATGCTCCGGGACAAGATGCTTGCCCGCGGCATCTGCGATGAGCATACCCGCTATATCCTAAACCACTTCTCCCACAACAACGGCATGCTCCACAAAGAGCTTTGCGACGTAGTCAATCCTGAGGGCATGGACGTGTCCTTCGACGGTATGGAAGTTGAAATCTAATATAAACCGCAAACACCCGGCAACGAATATACTCGTTGCCGGGCGTTTTTGCTTCTGATGAATCAGTTTTTATCTTCCTCGTAAGCGATTAAGATCAGTTCCCTGCCAGTGATACGCCTGAGCTCCGTCTCGTACTGGCGAATTGATTCCACCACTGATTCCGGCAGATCGGCACAGCTAAAATGCTTCGACTTTGCTTTCATCTTTTCTCCTATT
>CABUOE010000133.1 GCA_902493155.1 uncultured Eubacteriales bacterium | reverse complement strand
GGAGGCGGGTATTCCCGTTGTCTATGTGATATCGATTATGCCGATAATGACCGCATCAGCTATGCCGGCACGGGTGACGAAGCACTTGCGGAGATGGGCGGCGAATATTTGATGGATATTTTGAACGGCGAGGGTAAGATAGCCGAGCTGTATATACCTGACACTGAAACAGGCATTAGGCGTTCAGCGGCCTATGAGGCAGTTTTCGCACGTTACCCCGGCGTTGAAGTAGTTGCCCGTGGCAACACAAAAGCTGATTACGAAATCGCTGCTCAGGCGGCTGCAGCTATTCTTCAGGCCAATCCCGACTTGGATGCATTTGTGTGCATCGATTCTACCGGCGGCATTGGCGCGGCAACTGCCTTGAGGGAGGCCGGCATGGAGGGCCAGGTGAAAATCATTTCTATGGACACAGATCAAGAAACCCTGAGCTTAATAAAGGATGGAGTCATTGATGCAACATTGGCCCAGAATACGCAGCTTATGAGTTATTACGGTGTACAAGTCCTCTACAGTGTGAACAACGCCTCGGAAGCCATGGGCTATACGGACGCAATGGGTATATGGCCGGCTCCCTATTTTATTGATACCGGCTGCTTCATCGTTGATTCATCCAATATCGACAACTTCATCGACTGATATTGATATGCGGCTGCCTGCAGTAACCGCAGACAGCCGTATCCATCCACTCATTGAGTGAAGGTGCAAGAATCAGCAAAGCGAAGAATGTGAGGGCACGTTGAATGTGTCTGGTTGCTTTTGGTATGATTTTTGATCACAAACAATTGGAGGAAGTAGCTTATGTCGACCTATAGACTTGAAACCCGGGGGCTCAGTAAAATTTTTCCCGGTGTGGTTGCCCTGAACAATGTGAGCATTGGCTTTGGCAGTGGTGAAGTGCACGGCATCGTTGGAGAAAATGGCGCCGGAAAGAGTACCTTGATTATGACGCTTGCCGGCCAATATAAACCCGACGAGGGCGAAATACGGATAGATGGTGAAAAAATTGTATTTAAAAACGCCCAAGAAGCCCAAGCCAATGGAATAAGTGTCGTGTTTCAGGAATTGAGCTTGGTACCCAACCTCAGCATTGCGGAAAACATATTTGCGAACAACCAACCGATGACAAAGCTCGGTATGGTGGATTGGAAAAAGCTTTGGAAAATGGGAGAGGAACTTTTACAGTCACTCCAATTGGATCTGAACCCCCACACGCCGGTGCAGATGCTCTCTTCAGCTAAACAGCAACTCGTTGAGATTCTAAAGGCTGTATCTTTGAAACCCAGAGTGCTTGTTTTGGATGAACCAACGTCATCGATGACTGAGTTTGAAATCGAGAAGCTATTTAGCTTGATTCGCCAGTTGAAGGATGAAGGCTGCACCATCATTTACATATCACACCATCTTAAAGAAATCCTCACCCTTTGCGATACAGTGAGCATTTTAAAGGATGGTTGCCATGTGTGCGACGCCAAGGTTGAGGACATAGACGAAAACTTTCTGATAAGCAAGATGGTGGGACGGACGGTTGACAATATCTATGGGGTTCGCCATTCCGGGCGAATTGTGCCGGATGAGCCAATCCTCCGGCTCGAAAACTTATCCTGCATGGGAAAATTCCACAATGTGAATCTGAATGTATATGAAGGACAGATTACCACCCTTTCGGGGCTGGTTGGTTCTGGCCGTACCGAGGTATGCCAATGTATTTTCGGTCTTGAACAACCCTTTGAAGGGAAGATATACTACCAGGGCAAAGAGCGCATCATAAAAAATCCGCAAGATGCCATTACCCTTGGGATCAGCTATATGACAGAAGATCGAAAAAACGAAGGGTTGTATCTGCATGAGAGCATTGCTTTCAATCTATCTGCCAACCGACTTCGGACGCTTTCAAAGTTTGGTTTCATACGGGAGGCTGATAACCAAAAACTAGCCGAAAATATCATCAAAAAGTATAACGTCAGTTGCAGGGGACCCCAACAGGCCGTTGAGACTCTCTCGGGTGGCAACCAGCAAAAGGTGATGCTGGCCGAGTGGGTGGAGATTATGCCCAAGTTGTTGATTGTGGATGAACCCACCCGCGGAATTGATGTGGGAGCCAAGAGCGAAATCTACAACAACCTACATGCTTTAGCCAATCAGGGTATGGCCATTTTGGTAGTTTCTTCCGATCTGTTGGAGGTGCTGAACATCAGTGATAAGATTGTCGTTATGAATACGGGTACGGTGGCCGGCGTGCTGGATGCAGCCGAAGCAACCGAAGAGAGTGTGTTGCGGCTGTCAGCCGGTACTTTGCAGGCAAATCAGCAAAAGGTAGGAGTGATATAATGAGCAAGACAAAACTTTTGGATGGTGTAAAAAAGGTTACTAATCAGAGAGAATTTTTCATTATTGCGTTGGTTGCCGTTGTGTACATTGTTGCAGGAAGTTTCAATGAGAATTTTTTATCAAAAGGCAATCAACTTGCCCTTCTGATGAGTGTGGCTACCCTTCTGGTTCTCGGCGTGGGTGTGACGCCGCTGATGATTGCGGGATGCTTTGACATGTCTATAGCATCCATTCTTGCACTATCGGGGGGGTTAGCCTCATCGGCGGCCATATCGGGCTGGCCTACTTGGGCCTGTATTGCGCTGGGCCTTACGGCAGGCGCGTTGATGGGTGCGTTCAATGGCTTTTTCGTTTCTTATGGTGAAATGCCTGCCTTTGTGGTGACGCTAGCCACTAAAAATATGTTTCGGGGCTTGCTCTTGGCCGTCACCCAAGGACACAGTCTCGTGGGCTTCCCTGCAAACTACACCGCTATTGGGCAAAGCCAAATTCTCGGTATCCAGTTACCCATTTTGTTTGCTGCTTTTTTTGTCATTATTGGTGCCATGCTTCTCAAGCGTCTGCGGTTTTTTAGGCAGTGTTTCTTCATCGGGGGAAATGAGAAGGCGGCCAAACTGTCAGGTATCCGGGTCAAGCGTACCAAGTTTTTACTATACGTTTTTCTTGGCATAATGGCAGGCTTTGCCGGCATTATCACCACGGCTCGCTATGGTTCATGTATGACCACCACGGGAGAAAACATGGAACTGAGCGTTATCACTGGCACCATCATTGGCGGAGCCAGCATGAGCGGTGGCTCGGGCAGCATTGTGGGGATGTTTTTCGGTGTCCTTCTAATGACATCTGTCACCAACATCATGAACCTTTTTGGCGCCGATATCTTCTGGCAAACCTTTATCGAAGGCATTGCACTTTTTGGAGCCATCTGTCTGGATCAGGTCACCAAGATGAACAGAAACCGGTCGGTGCGTCGAGAGGCCGAGGCATTGCTGCGCAAGCAGCGTTAATTCGCAGCCATGCTGTCTGACATAGCCTATTCGGTGAGATATATAGCAACCATAAAAAGATAAGGAAGTGACAGTGTGTTTTTTCAGTTTAGCGGCAAGGTAGCGCTGGTAACCGGCGGCAGTTCAGGAATGGGCCGGGCTACTGCCATCGCTTATGCCAAAGAAGGCATCAAAGTTGTTGTGGCCGACCGTAACGTTCAAGGTGGTGAAGAAACGGTATCCCTGATCAAAGCCAACGGTGGTGAAGCAATATTCATCCAGTGCGATGTCTCTAAGGAAGATCAGGTGGAGAATCTTGTCAAAAAAACAATAGAAGCCTATGGTCGGTTAGATTACGCTTTCAACAATGCCGGTATTCCTGCCCCGCAGATTGAGTTCGTTGATTTTGACGCAGAAACGTACGACAAAATATCCGATGTGGATTTGAAGGGTTATTGGCTGTGCATGAAGTACGAGATATCGCAGATGCTTAGCCAAGGTGGCGGCGTTATCGTCAACACGGCATCTGTGGTGGGCATCCGCGGGGGCAGAAGGGGCGCTCCCTACGTCGCATTCAAGCATGGCGTAGTGGGTCTTTCTAAAAGTGCTGCACTGGAATATGCTCTTCAGAACATCCGCGTCAACTGTGTGTGCCCAGGGGAAATTGATACCGCCATGAATCCCTTGGCCGACGCACCTCCAGGCGCCGTGGAGGCTGTGCCAATGCATCGGTTCGGAACTCCGGAAGACATAGCACCTGCTGTTCTGTTTTTGTGCTGCGATGGCGCCTCTTACATTACCGGCCAAAACCTGGTGGTGGACGGCGGCCAGTCATGCGGTATCTGAGGCGGAGGAATCGCGATGGACACTACTTACCGCAACCCATACATTGGACACCCATCACAACTTTTACGTATCAACGATTATGTTATGGTGAGTGGTTTTGCTCATGGCATCCGCGCCACTGATATCCACAACGGCCCGCTTTCCCTCACTGTCTGTGCTGACAAGGGCATGGACTTCCCTTACCTAAGCTACAAGGGAATGAATATTGGCTACATTTCCCCGAGCGGTCTGGTGGGTTCGACCTATTATGATGGTGAAGGGAAAGGTTTCCTTCAGGGCTTTTTTGCAGGATTCCTCACTACCTGCGGTTTGGTTAACACCGGTGTGGCCTATGACGAGAATGGCAGGCACTATGGCCTGCACGGTCGGGTCAATAACATCCCTGCCGAAGAATATGCCGCGAAGGTAGTGGAAGAGAATGACCGTAGCTATTCGGTGGTATCAGGAAAGATGCGAGAAGCTGTGCTTTATGGGGAGTACATGACTCTGGAACGTCAAATAGTCACAGAATGCGGAAAAAGTGAATTTAGCTTTGTTGATCATGTCGTCAACCGGAGCTTCCACAGTCAGCAACATATGATACTGTACCATTTCAATTTTGGATATCCCTTGCTGGACGAAAATGTTGAGCTATTGATTCCGCATATTTCCGTTAAACCACAAGATGGTCATTCACGTGAGAAGTTGGATGAGCGCTTAGAATTTTCAAAGCCGACAGCCGGTTCGCGAGAATTAAGTTATTTCTATAAACTTTGCAAAGATCAAAATGGCCAGACATTCGCTGGAATTTATAACCATAAGTTAGGATTCGGTGTTGTGTTGGAGTTTGACGGTAATGTCCTTGATCATTTTCTTCAGTGGAAGTTGATGAAAGAGGGTGAATATGTCCTCGGCCTGGAGCCCGCAAATGCCACGACATTGGGTGCTGTGCAAGAAAGGAACCTTGGGCATGTAAAATATCTGGAGCCAGGAGAAACCCGTGACTACAGGTTTACCGTGCGGATTTTGGAGGGCTGCGAAGATCTTAACAGGATGAGGAAACGCGTGGAAGACCTACAGGGGGAGGCAAGTCGATATTCCAATGTGGAGACATGATAAAAAGCAAGCGTAGCTAAAGTTTTTTTACGCTAGGCAATACCACTCGCGGATTGATTGCTCGCACAGGCCTCACTGAAATCTTTTGAAGGGGCTCATCCGCATATTGTTATAGCCTTTATCGAAGAGGAGGCACCCTTTCTAACGGGCATCCAAACCCGAGGAGAAATGCTCCGACCTCTATCCGCTACTTGCAGTGCTTTTTATCTGCACCCTTCCGGGCAACCGGAATCTAAACATTATTATATGAGGAGAAACAACGAATGGGCCCCGTTATGAAAAACACATTGAAAGAAACCATGAAAAAGCGTCCTGTTTTTGGAGCGACAGTGTTAAGCGGTTCACCTATGATGGTGGAGGCGCTGGGACATTTTGGATATGATTTCGTCTTTATTGATGCTGAGCACACTCCGCTGGAAGTAACTCAGTTGAAAGAATTGATTCTGGCAGCACGTTTTACAGGGATTAGCCCACTGGTACGTGTAACCCGTCCAGAACCGGTAGAAATACGCAAAGCGTTTGAAATGGGCGCCGAGGGCGTGGTAGTGCCGCATATCAAAACAAAAGCGGAAATGGAACTGTGCATTCAGGCCGCCAAGTTCCCGCCCAAAGGCCGCCGTGGATACGACCCTAGCGTGCGCAGTGCCGGATATGGCGCTGGCGATTACGATGCCGCCGCATATATTGAACACAGCAACGAAACTGAATTGGTTATCCCTCTTGCGGAAGACTTTGAGTTTATCGAAAATATCGACGAGATATTGTCGGTAGAGGGGCTTGAAATAGTAAACTTTGGCCCCGTGGATTTTGCGTTATCTAAAAATAAAGTGTTTTGCGGGATGGATATGCCAGAAATTGTGGACGCGTTAACTACCATCATTGAAAAATGTCGAGCCAAAAATATCAGTGTTATGGTTCCGGGTATACCACCCACATACGAGTCGGTAAAAAGCATAATTGACATGGGCGCTAATATGCTGGCGGTTGGTACCGATATTATGCATTTTAACAACGGTCTACGCACAGTGAAAGAAAACGTTGTCAGCAAATTTCAAAGTTGATTTCATTGTATAGCCC
>CABUOE010000132.1 GCA_902493155.1 uncultured Eubacteriales bacterium | reverse complement strand
CGGATCCGCCATAAACGAGAATACTGTTTTCTTGGAGTGAAAAGAAATACAATACACCCCTTGCATTTTCCCCATAAGAGTGATATAATAAATCTATTATCGAAACGCTTCGACCAGGTTCAGTAGCGTCATCCTTCTTTCAGAGAGAGCGGGTCACCGGCTGAAAGCCCGTTTAAGGTCAGGATTACGTGAATTTTCGCCTGTGAGCGGCGTCCCTGAATTTTTTGCAGTAGGGGACGACGGGAGTGCCCCCGTTACAGGGCTTTCAAAGCGCCCGCTGTTCTTCCGGCGGGAATTTGGGTGGTACCACGGAAAGCAGAGCCTTCCGTCCCATGTGGGACGGAAGGTTTTTTTGTTTGCAGAAACGGAAAACGGCGTCACCCGCAATATTTAGTATGAAAAACGGAATGTTTTGCACCCGGTCAACTCACAAGGGAGCAAATTTGAGGAGAAACGCTGGAAGCTGCAACAATGAAAAAGGAATGGTGATTATGATGCGTGAACAACTGGAACAGATTAAGCAGACGGGTCTTGAGAAACTCAAAAGCTGCTTAAACGCCAAAGAATTGGACGACATTCGGGTCAAAATCCTGGGTAAGAAAGGCGAATTGACCGCTATTTTGAAACAGATGGGTAAACTGAGCGCCGAGGAGCGCCCTGTCATCGGGCAGGTGGCAAATGAAGTCCGCGCCGCACTGGAGGAAGCGCTTGCTTCCCGTCAGAAGGAGTTGGCTCAGTTGGAACTGAACCACCGTCTCAAAAAAGAGACCTTGGACGTGACCATGCCGGGCAAAAAACGCCCTCTCGGTAACGCGCACCCCAACACCATCGTCATGAACCAAATCAAAGAGATTTTCCTTGGGATGGGATTCTTTGTGGCAGAAGGCCCCGAGGTGGAGTACGACCACTACAACTTCGAGGCGTTAAACATCCCCAAGGACCACCCCGCCAGGGATACACAGGATACATTCTATATTTCCGACAACATCGTTTTGCGCACCCAGACTTCTCCGGTGCAGATCCGCGTCATGGAGAACCAGAAGCCGCCCATCCGGATGATTTCCCCCGGCCGGGTCTACCGTTCCGATGCCGTCGATGCCACCCATTCGCCTTTGTTCCATCAGATCGAGGGCATGGTCATCGATAAGGGCGTTACTATGGCGGATTTGAAGGGCACCTTGGAAACCTTTCTGAAAAAGCTCTACGGTGAGGAAGCAAAGCTTCGCTTCCGGCCTCACCATTTCCCGTTTACCGAACCGTCGGCTGAGGTGGATATTATGTGCTTTGCCTGCCACGGTGAAGGCTGCCGCCTCTGCAAAGGAGAGGGCTGGATCGAAATCTTGGGCTGCGGCATGGTACATCCCGACGTCCTCAAAGGCTGCGGCATCGACCCTGAGGTCTACAGCGGCTTTGCGTTCGGCCTAGGGTTGGAGCGCGTCGTCATGCGTCAGTACGCCATTGACGATCTGCGTCTGTTGTACGAAAACGACCTGCGTTTTCTCAACCAGTTCTAATCGAAGCCTGAGCATCAAGGGATGCGTTTGAAAGCAAGCTTTCAAACGTAAATTTGCGCCTTTTGCAGCTTTGCTGAAAAACGGCCAAATTTTCAGAAAGGAATGAATGTTAATATGAATCTATCCATGAGATGGTTAAAAGACTATGTTGATTATAACGGAACCCCCAAGGAATTTTCCGACGCTATGACTATGAGCGGTTCCAAAGTAGAAGGCTACGCCAGAGAAAACGACGAGATTTCCAATGTCGTAGTGGGAAAAGTGCTGAGCGTGGAAAAACACCCGGACGCCGACAAGCTGGTCATCTGCCAGATTGACGTGGGTAAGGAAGAGCCCATTCAGATCGTCACCGGCGCTTCCAATGTGGTTCCCGGCGCTTTGGTACCCTGCGCTTTGGACGGCTCCACTTTGCCAAACGGCGTAAAAATCAAGAAGGGCAAGCTCCGCGGCGTTTTGAGCCAGGGGATGATGTGCTCGTTGGGCGAGCTCAATTTAACCGTTCACGATTTCCCTTACGCCATTGAGGACGGCATCTTCCTCATCGAGGAAGACTGCAAGCCCGGCGACGACGTTGCCGACGCCATTGGGTTAAACGACACCTGCGTCGAATTTGAGATCACCTCCAACCGCCCCGACTGCTTGTCGGTGATCGGCTTGGCCAGAGAGGCTTCGGCCACCTTCGGTCTGCCCGCAAACATCAAAGCGCCGGTGGTCAAGGGAGCAGGCGACGACATCAAAAACTACCTGTCCGTCACGGTGGACAACAAAGACCTTTGCTATCGCTACAGCGCGAAGGTTGTTAAAAACGTCAAAATCGAACCTTCTCCACGCTGGATGCGGGAGCGGCTCCGTGCAAGCGGCGTTCGTCCCATCAACAATCTGGTGGACATTACAAACTACGTCATGCTGGAATACGGACAGCCCATGCACGCTTTTGACCTGAAATATGTAAAGGGCAACAAAATCGTCGTCCGTAACGCCAAACCGGGCGAGACTATCACAACCCTGGACGGTATTGAACGGCCTTTGAATGAAAATATGTTGGTCATTGCCGACGAGGAAAAACCTTCTGCCGTTGCCGGTGTCATGGGCGGCGAGTACAGCGGCATTAACGACGACACCAACACTGTAGTGTTTGAGTCGGCCTGCTTCCACGGGGCCAGCGTTCGCCGCACCGCAAAAGCCATCGGTCTTAGAACCGAGTCCTCCTCTCGTTTCGAGAAGGGCCTTGACCCGGAAGGGACTATGGACGCGCTGCTCCGCGCCTGCGAACTCATCGAGATGCTGGGCTGCGGCGAAGTGGTGGACGGCGTCATCGACGAAAAGGGCAATATGCAGCCCGCTCCCCGGGTACCTTTCGATCCCGAGGGCATCAATCGTTTTCTGGGCACCGATATTCCGGAAAGCCGGATGAAAGAAATCCTTCTGAGTCTGGGATTTACGTTGGATGGAAACGAGGTGGTTTCTCCCAGCTACCGCATCGACATCCACAACAAGGCGGATATCGCCGAGGAAGTGGCCCGTATCTACGGTTACGACAAAATCCCCGTTTCCCAGCTTCGCGGCAGCAGCGAGGGAAGTTTGAGCGCCTCTCAGAAATACCAGCGCACCATCGAGCAGACGATGCTGGCCTTGGGCTGTTATGAGGTGATGACCTTCTCCTTTGTGAGCCCCAAAGAATACGACCGGATGAACCTGCCCGCAGACAGCAAGCTGCGGGAGTCGGTGAAAATCCTGAACCCCTTGGGCGAGGACACCAGCGTTATGCGGACCTCCGTTTTGCCTTCCATGCTGGAAGTTATCAAAACAAACTACAACAATAGAAATCCCCAAGGCGCGTTCTACGAAATCGGCAACGAGTATATTCCCACCGGCCCGGACACCCTCCCCGACGAGAATCCCCAGGTGACCATCGGCCTTTACGGCGAAAACGAGGATTTCTATTCGCTGAAGGGCATTGTGGAAGGCTTGCTGGATGCTGGGAACATCAGAGATTGGGATATCGAGCCGGTATCCGATGACCCCACCTTCCATCCCGGCCGTACCGCCCGAATTTTGAAGGATGGGGAAGTGTTGGGAATCTTCGGCGAGGTCCATCCGACGGTAGCGGAGAATTACGGTATCGGTGCCAAGGTGTATCTGGGTAAATTTGATCTGAAAACCATGTTCCGCCTGTCCGACAGCGTGAAAACCTACAAACCGTTGCCCAAATTTCCGGCGTCTACCCGTGACCTGTCCCTGCTTGCCGACAAGGCTCTTCCCATCATCGAAATCGAAAAGGCAATCAAAAAGGCAATCTCCAATATTCTCGAAGAAGTGAAGCTCTTTGACGTATACGAGGGCGCTCAGGTTCCCGAGGACAAAAAGAGCGTGTCTTACTCCATCGTGCTCCGGGCTTCCGACCGGACTTTGACCGTCGAGGAATGCGACAACGCTGTCAACAAAATCTTCAAGGAACTTTCAAAAATAAATGTCAATTTGAGGCAGTAGTCCCCTTGTAAAACGAAAGCAGATGCGCTATAATAAAAGAGATATGTGAGCTCTAGTTATAAGAAGGGCGTATTTTATGGCGGACGACGCTGCTGTCAAATTTTTTGCGAGGTGAAATTATGTACGACAAGACGATGACCTTTACGGTTCCGGATGAAAAAGAGCTGGAAATGCACCGCATCCTGACTGAGGTTTACGATGCTCTCAAACAAAAAGGCTACAATCCCATCAGCCAGATCGTAGGGTACATTTTGTCGGAGGATCCGACTTACATCACCACCCACAACAACGCAAGAAGCTTGATTCGCAAAATCGATCGCGATGAATTGTTGCAGGCAATGGTGAAATCCTATCTTGCGGACTAAAAAACTCAAAGGAGACGGAAAAACCGTCTCCTTTTTCTCTTTTTTATCGACGGAAAGTCCTTGATAAGGGATTTGGGATATGGTATGATAATATCAAGTTTGAAAGGGGACAGGCAGATGAAAAGGCAGACACTTTTGGTGACAGGGGCGCTTGGTATCGTCGGCGGAGCGATTATTTATCTGTTTGGTGGGAATATGGCGGTGTCTGTTGTCTGCGGAATCGTTTTATTCCTGCTCCTCTGGTGCATCAACCGGCCGCAAAAGGCAGCGACGGTTTTGGTGAAGTCATCAGAATCAACCGGCGCGGAATCCTTGTTGAGCGAAGGCAAAAAGCAGCTTTGCGTAATCGATGACTGTATTGCTGCGATTCAGGATGAGGCCGTCCATGCCGAGGCGATATTTGTCCGGGACAAGATGGAAAAAATCTGGAATACGCTGGAGGAAGAACCTCAGCGGACTGGTCCGGCCGCAGATTTCTTTTCCTATTACCTGCCGGTTTTCAGAAGTATTCTTGCTCGTTACCAAAAACTTGAGGAAAACGGCGTGGAGGCGGAGAGCAAGGAGATGGTTGGAAAGGCTTTATCGGATATTGGAGAAGCCATGGAACGGCTGCACAAAAGTCTTTTTGAGGGGGATATCCTCGACTTGTCCGCCGATATTAAAGTGATGAACCAGTCGCTGCAAAGCGCAGGACTGATGGGAAGCGATTGGCGTTCTTAATAGAAAGGAAACGGGCAATGAGTGCAAAAACAAAGAGGATTTTACTGGGAACTGCCGTGTTCCTGGCCGTTGTGGCTGCTGGCATTCTTGTTTCCTGGTATTTAAAGTGACAAAATCTACAGAGTGAGGAGAAAAGACAATGAGCGAAGCAAAAATGCCGGAGCTGGTGCTCCCCAACACGGAAACCGTAACCCCTGTGCCCCAGGAACTGGTGGCCGAGAAGGCGGAGAGTTCTCTCAACATCGAAAACCTTACCCCGGAAGAACGAAAAATGGTGGAAGAGTTTGCCAAAAGCATTGATGTGACCGATTCCACGGTTCTGGTCCAGTACGGCGCGCCCGCTCAGAGCAAAATTTCCGCTTTTTCCGATTCGATGCTCAACAACTACCGCACCAAGGATTTGGGTGAGCAGGGAAAGCTGCTTTCAGACCTGGTGGTGGAAATCGGGGAGTTTGATACAGCAGCGCAGAAAAAGGGCTTTTTTACCAGTATGAAACGCCAGTTTGAGAAAACTATGGCCCAGTACAACAAGGTCAATGCCAACGTGGACAACATTGTCCAGAAGCTGGAAGAACACAAACGCCAGCTCATTAAGGACGTGGCCATGTTCGACCAGCTTTATGAGAAAAACGCCGAATACTTTAAGGAGATTTCCCTTTACATCATCGCCGGAAAAGAACGGATCAAGGAAATCAACGACCGGGTCATTCCAGAGCTTGCCGCCAAAGCGGAGGCAACTGGCGACCAGAACGATCTGCAGGCGCTGCGGGATATGAAAGACGTGGTGGTCCGCTTTGACAAGAAGCTTAACGACCTGATGCTCTCCCGGATGATTTCCATTCAGATGGCGCCGCAGATTCGTATGCTCCAGAGCAACGAGACACAGCTGGCGGACAAAATCCAGTCCACCATCATGAACTCCATCCCTCTGTGGAAGAACCAGATCGTTATCGCTTTAGGACTCAACAACGCCAAAGCCGCTTTGCAGGCCCAGCGTCAGGTCACCGATATGACCAACGAGCTTTTGAAGAAGAACAGCGAGATGCTGAAAACCGGCACCATCGAAATCGCCAAAGAGAGCGAACGGGGCATCGTGGACATCGAAACCCTGCGCCAGACCAACAGCGACCTGATTACCACCATCAACGAGGTGGTGCGGATTCAGGACGAGGGAAAGGCCAAACGGCTGGCCGCCGAGCGGGAACTCCAGAAGATGGAGGGCGAGCTGAAACAGGCGGTATTGTCCGCGGCGGTGAA
>CABUOE010000131.1 GCA_902493155.1 uncultured Eubacteriales bacterium | reverse complement strand
GAGGGGGTCATCGTAGGCTCCGCCATCGTCGAGAAGGTTGCGGAGTACGGGACAAAAGCGGCGGAGCCGGTGGGAAGTTTGGTGGCTTCCCTGCGGCAGGCGCTGGATGAGTAATATAAGATAGGAAAAGAAAAACAGGGACCGGGGAGGTTCCTGTTTTTATTGTAATTCCGCGGGCCAATGTGGGCATTGGCCCCTACGGTTTGCGGCGTTATGGAATTTGTAGGGGCGAACTGTGTTCGCCCGAAAAAACCTCCATATGAAAGCGGGCGAACTCTGTTCGCCCCTACAAATAAAACCGGTAATCGTCTCGCTTTTTCCCCAACGTTTCCGGTGTAACGCGGGCGGAGCAGAGCCCCGCCCCTACGCCCATAACCTTCCGGAGAAATTGTAGGGGCGGGGCTCTGCCCCGCCCGTCGGTTTACCGTCACTGTTTCGGGCAACGGCGGGCCAATGTGGGCATTGGCCCCTATGGCATATGTGGTTCTCTTTTGTTAATCGTTGTCGATTGTTTCCTCCAGTTCCTCTATTGCGATTCTAAGGGCTTCTTTTACGATGGCTGCAAAGGTGCAGTCCTTTCCTCGAATAACATTTTCGGTTCTCTCTACTAAATCAATTGGAAAGCGGATAGATTTGCTGACGGTAGGCGGTATGTTTGGAATCTCCATGTGCCTCATCGGATCACCACCTTTCAGTCTAGGATACACTGTTATCACCTCAAAGAGATAATAACATATAACAAGCTGTAGTATTGACTTTTACAACAAAATGTTGTGCACTAAATAAAAACAAAGGTACAGCATACAAAACTATGCTATATTTTCTAAATTAGAAAAAACTTTCCAGAATAGAAAGCGGGAAAGATTTTTTGCTTTTTAAAATTGTATCTACCTTGCTTTCTCATCGACATGTTAAATTATAATGCAAAATGCAATAAAAGTGCGGACAAACATTGTATAACATTGCTATACAAATAATTGACAACAAAAATCCCCCGCACCGTGGTTTTTCCACAGTACGGGGGTGATTATTTTCTTTTCTACTCTTCCATCTGCTTGCCCAAAAACGCTGCCGCTGCCTGGACCAGCTTTACCTGGACGTCGGTGGCGTAGCTGTCGTCGCCGTTGCCGGAAATCAGCAGGATGCTTCCTGCCACGTCGCCGCTGGCGATGATGGGGGAGCAGGCCACGGCGTATCGAGAAACTCCTTCCACCGCCTTCACCTTCAGGCTGTCGGGGCTGGTGCAGGCAGTCGATTTTCGGCTGTCGGCCAGTTCTTCCAGGGCGGGGGTCACCCGGCGCTCCAACAGTTCTTTTTTGGGGATGCCAGAAACGGCGATGACGTGATCCCGGTCGCAGACGATGGCGGGAAGCCCTGCCAGCTTGTGGAGCACCTCGGCGTACTGCCCGGCGAACCCGGCGATTTCACCGATGGGGGAGTACTTTTTAAAGATGACCTCCCCTTCGGAGTTGGTGTATATTTCAAGGGGGTCGCCTTCCCGAATCCGCATGGTGCGGCGGATTTCTTTGGGGATGACGACACGTCCCAGATCATCAATGCGTCTGACAATTCCTGTAGCTTTCATTCTATCTTTCCTCCATAACAGATAATTTTAGTATCGTTTCGTCAAGTTCATTCTATGAACCATGTAAAACGGAATTTTGCGGAAAACAGTTCAGCAATATTATCTGTCTTATGGAAATTTTTATACAACGGTTCTTAAAAATTTTGCACTTGATTGGAATTTCCGTCACAAAGGAAGAAAACAAAAAAATCGTCTTTCACATATGGACATTTTTGTCAAATTGGTGTAAAATAAATAAAATTATAAGTATAAGGAAAAGGAGAGAAAAATATGGCGTTTATTTTTGAAGAGCCGTCCCGTACCTTTGGCGAATATCTGCTGGTTCCCGGTTATTCTTCCGCAGAGTGCATTCCCTCCAATGTCAGCCTCCGGACGCCGGTGGTGAAGTTTAAAAAAGGCGAGGAATCTCCCGTCATGCTGAATATTCCGCTGGTTTCGGCCATCATGCAGTCGGTTTCCGACGACAAAATGGCGATTGCTTTGGCGAAAGAAGGCGGTATGTCCTTTATTTACGGCTCCCAGTCCATCGAAAGCGAAGCCCAGATGGTCATGCGGGTCAAAAACTACAAGGCCGGTTTCGTCATCAGCGATTCCAACGTGAAGCCCGACGACACCTTGCAGACCATCCTTGATTTGAAGGAAAAAAATGGGCACTCCACCGTGGCCGTCACCGAGGACGGCACCGCAAACGGCAAGCTTTTGGGCATCGTCACCGGCCGCGACTACCGGGTCAGCCGGATGGAGCTCACCGAAAAGGTCAAGGATTTCATGACCCCGTTTGAGAAGCTCATCTGTGCGCCGGAAAGTACCTCTCTCAAAGAGGCCAACGACATCATCTGGGAGCACAAGCTAAACTCCCTGCCTCTCATCGACGAAAACCAGCACCTCAAATACCTGGTTTTCCGGAAGGATTACTCCACCCACAAGGAAAATGCAAACGAGCTGCTGGACAGCTCCAAGCGGTACATGGTGGGCGCAGGTATCAACACCCGCGACTATGCCGAACGGGTTCCCGCTCTGGTAGAGGCCGGTGCGGACGTGCTGTGCATCGACTCTTCCGAGGGCTTCTCCGAGTGGCAGAAGCGCACCATCGCCTACATCCGTGAAAATTACGGCGACACCGTCAAGGTGGGCGCTGGAAACGTGGTCGACCGGGATGGATTCCTGTTTTTGGCGGAGGCGGGAGCCGATTTCGTCAAAGTGGGTATCGGCGGCGGCTCCATCTGCATCACCAGAGAGCAAAAGGGCATCGGCCGCGGACAAGCTACCGCGCTTATCGATGTCTGCAAGGCAAGAGACGAGTATTTCGAAAAGACCGGGGTTTACGTTCCCGTCTGCTCCGACGGCGGCATCGTCCACGACTACCATATGACGCTGGCGCTGGCAATGGGCGCTGATTTCATCATGCTGGGCCGGTATTTCTCCCGGTTCGACGAAAGCCCCACCAACAAGGTGAACATCAACGGCAGCTACATGAAGGAGTACTGGGGAGAAGGCTCCAACCGGGCCCGCAACTGGCAGCGCTACGATTTGGGCGGCGCGTCCAAGCTCTCCTTTGAGGAAGGCGTCGACTCCTATGTGCCCTACGCCGGTTCGCTGAAAGACAACGTGACCCAATCCCTCGCCAAAGTGCGCTCCACCATGTGCAACTGCGGCGTGCTGACCATTCCGGAGCTCCAGAAAAACGCCAAGCTCACCTTGGTTTCTTCCACCTCCATTGTGGAAGGCGGCGCTCATGACGTAGTGCTCAAGGACAATAAGACCATCGGTTAATTGGAAATAACGCAAAGCGGAGCGGGAGCTCCGCTTTTTTGCTGTCGAATTTGTATGTCTTGCCGGGAATCTCGTCACTTTTTTGTAGAATTTAACGGGTTGACTCTTCCCTTTAATCCGTGTAATATGGACAGAGAAAAGGCCCGAACCGCATAACGTGTTTTGGGGATAACAGGAAGGAAGAATATAGTATGGGCAACAATAACGTATCGGATATTGACAAAAATTTAAAAGTGGAGTCTACTATCGATAAGAAAGATGTGGTTTTTCTAGACGTTAGGGAAGAACCTTTTCAGGTTTACGGGCTATACGACTATAAAAATGAACCCCAGTTTCTCCGGATGCCCAAAGCGGTTGCCGAGGCTACAAGCGCCGGTGTAAAGGAATTAAATCTCTGTACGGCGGGCGGCCGAGTCCGATTCTCCACCGATTCTGCCTATGTAGCGATAAAAACCGAAATGCCTTCTCTCTGCCTCATGGGACACATGGCGCTGGCTGGTTCTGCCGGATTTGACCTCTATGTGGACGGCGAACTGGGAAGCACTTATTTCCGGACTTTTTTTCCACCTTCCCACGAAGTACAGGGCTATGAAGCCGTTATTGAATTTCCCGACCGAAAAATGCGGCAGCTGACTATCAATTTTCCCTTATACAGCCCTGTAGAAAATCTGTACATCGGTTTGCAGGATTCTGCAACAGTGGGGGAGGGCAGACACTATCGGTTCGATAAACCGGTGCTCTTTTACGGCTCCTCTATCACCCAGGGAGCCTGCGCTTCTCGTCCCGGACTATGCTACCAAGGATACCTGTCCCGCCATTTAGATATCGACTATATTAACTTGGGATTCTCTGGAAATTGCTGCGGTGAGGATGCTGTAGTGGATTACATGACTGACCTGGACATCAGCGTCTTTGTGTGCGACTACGACCACAATGCCCCTAATGCGGAACATCTCGCAAAAACTCACGAAAAGATGTTTTTGAAGTTTCGGGAAAAAAGTCCCGATCTCCCTGTTATCTTTATCACAGCGCCTACTTTTTTGGAAAACGATCCCACCAAGCTCCCGAATGGTTTTTCCTTTGACTGGTCGGCTCGCCGCGATGTGATTTACCGCACCTACCGCAACGCTAAAAACCGCGGGGATCAAAATGTCTATTTCATCGACGGATGGAGTTTGTATGATGGACGAGATCGGGACAGCTGCTCGGTGGACGCGACCCACCCAAACGATCTGGGATTTTTCCGCATGGCCCAAACCATAGAACCGGTGCTTCGGACCGCGTTGGAATCGACCCTCAAATAAATTTTACAAAGGCCGGTTAGAATCCGGCCTTTTTTTGCTCGCTAGATTTTTCCAGCATTCTGGGCCGGGGATTTTTTTCGTTTTGACATATAGTAAAGAAGACAAAAGCAGTTGCGACTATTTTGCCCAGTATTTTTTCCTCATCAGACGGGCGTTTGACCGAAAGGCACCAACGCTTTTGAGGGAACATATGCTGTTATAGCAGACTTGAAGTCAATATGTTGACATAGAAAATACGATGAGAAAGTCAGAGCCTGCGAAAACGTGGGCAGAGGAACGGCCTATGAAGGAATGGGGTTTTGAAAAGTTTTTAGAAGAATTTCCCATTGAAAATATGATGGATGATTTTGCGTCGGAAATGCAGGAGAAAATGGTGGCCCTGCTGCGAAAGGCATATATCAGCGGCTACGACAGTGGTGTGCGTTTGACAACGGAGCAATTAAAGCGGAAAGATCATCCTGAACGATAGAATCCGGCAGGGAGGGGAGCAAGCGCTTCCGTACCCTTGCCGGATTTTCTTTTGGGACAGGATGCCCCTTGATAGTAGATTCTCCTTTAAAGTGGATTTATCGCATAAAATACGGTAGATAGAAAGTAATATGTGCAGGCTGTCCGTTAAATATCAGCCCAAAGGAATAAAATGTAAAAAAACTGGATTTTAGACAAAAAGCATTAACATAAAATTGCTTAA
The DNA here is from genome assembly GCA_902493155.1 of uncultured Eubacteriales bacterium. Classification (GTDB taxonomy): domain Bacteria; phylum Bacillota; class Clostridia; order Oscillospirales; family Ruminococcaceae; genus Fumia. The sequence goes on along the minus strand of CABUOE010000131.1, from coordinate 1,020 downwards.
AAATAGCATTATTTTGTTGTAAAAATATTTAATAAATAGATATCTGGGGCTTTTTTATGCTTTTTGAAAATACGCGGTAAAAATAAAACCAATTTGTTAAAATAAAACGATTTCTGTGAAGGAATGATCTAATATAATTAAGTTATGGTGTAGTAAAGAATAGGAGATGCTCATGGAACCAACCATGGGCGCAATTAGAGAAAGGAGATTGGAAATGTTAGGAAAAAAGAGAAAAAGGATTCTCGCATCGCTGCTGTCTATCGCGTTAGCACTGGCCTGTATGCTCAGTACTATTCCGGTGGGCGCATATGATTCGGAACAGCAGTCGGATGTCGAGTCTGTCCTGACGCCAGAGATTCCCGAAGATACTTCCGGCACAAGCGAAAAAGTATCCGATGAATCTTCCGATGAAGATGATTCGGTCATGCAGGATAGCTTGGAAGTAACCGACGCAGAAATCATGGCGGTTAACGAGGAGGATACCGATGACAGAACCAACCTGGCGTTGGGAATGAAGTACACCGGTACCGATGCGTACAACGAGGGGGGAAGCTACCCTTACCCCGATACCGGCCGCAAAGAACTGACAGACGGCGTTTACGGCGCAAAAGGATACACTGACGCAACATATGTCGGCTATGCGGGCGGCAACCACGAAACGGAATTGATCTTTGATTTCGGTTACAACCAGACCTTTGACGAGATCAAGATTCACTATGCCTGCGGCGCAGGAGCCGGTGTTGTTCCGCCGAAATCGGTAGAGGTTTCCTATTCTTCCGATAAGCTCAATTGGCAGGAGTTTGCTGTGGGAGGTCCTGGCGAATCCGGCGACTACGCCCACGAGTACACTTTGACCGGCGAACCCGCTACCGGCCGCTTTGTCAAGGTATACATCAAGTACGGCCTGTACTGGATGATGCTGTCGGAAGTGGAAATTTTCGGCGTCTGGACGCCCCGCGACCCGAGACAGGCAGTGGTTACCACCGATCTGCCCGATAGCGTGAATAAATTCGAAGGGGA
>CABUOE010000130.1 GCA_902493155.1 uncultured Eubacteriales bacterium | reverse complement strand
GTTCGTGATAATCCCGCATGAGAATCGTCATCGAAAAAGCCACCGGCACCACCAGGGAAATGAAAAAGGAAATGGCGATTTCCTCAAATTTCACCTTTTCGTGGCATTTGAGCAAAATGGTGAACAGGATGGCGAAATACCCCACTGTCACGTAAACGTGGATGTTTTTCACATCCAGCGTCTCGAAAAACGGAACCACCAAAGCATAGAGGCAGGAAACCCACAAAATCACCGGGTTTTTCACATATTTCGTCGAGTGCAAAAGCTCATAAACCGCAATGGTGCCGATGAGGGCGATAAAAAAGTTAAAGATAATGGTATTGTAGCAAAATAGTGCCACTGCCAATAGCGCCAGCGCCACAACGGCGGAAATGATACGCTGTTTCATTGATTTTCCCTTTTGGCGGGAAGCGGTCATACGCCGCCGAACCGCCGGTTCCTTCTGCTGTATTCTTGTAGGGCCGCGTCCAGGTCAGCAGGCTTGAAGTCGGGCCACAAAATATTGTCCATGAAAACGTACTCGGCGTAGGCCGACTGCCAAATGAGGAAGTTGGAGAGCCGATACTCCCCGCTGGGCCGGATGATGAGATCCACCGGCGGGTCGTCGCCAGTGTAGAGGTTTTTCTCCACCATCTTTTCGTCGATGTCGTCGGGGTTTATCTCCCCAGCCGCCGCCATTTTGGCAAGCTTTTTGGCCGCCATGGTAATTTCCGCCCGGCCGCCGTAGTTGATGGCGAGATTGAGGGTGAGCCCAGTGCTCGAAGCGCTGGTGTCCACCGCCCGCTTCATCTTTTGCTGGATGTCCTCGTCGAAGACGCTGAGGTCGCCTAAAAAGCGAACCCGGATGTTTTCTTCAATGTAATCGTCCATCTCGTCCAGATAATTGCGAAGAATCTTGATGATGCCGTCGATTTCATCCTGGGGCCGCACCCAGTTTTCGGTGGAAAAAACGTACATGGTCATGTACTTTAATCCGATCTGGTTGGCGTACCGTGCAATGGAGCGAAAGGTGTTGGCCCCGGTGCGGTGCCCGAACTTGCGAGGAAGACCCCGCTTTTTGGCCCACCGCCCGTTGCCGTCCATGATGACGCCGATGTGCTGGGGAAGTGTGTTCTGATCGATCATCCGTTAGATCTCCATGATTTCTTTTTCTTTGGCGGCGATCATCTTGTCGATCTCGTCGCAGTATTTGTCGGTGTATTTCTGGACGTCTTTTTCGCCGTCTTTTACGTCATCCTCAGTGATTTCCTTAGCTTTGAGCTTGGCCTTGATCTTTTCGATGGCGTCCCGGCGCACACTGCGGACAGCAACTTTGCCCTCTTCACCGTATTTGTGGATTTCCTTCGCCAGGTCTTTACGTCGTTCCTCGGTCAAAGGGGGAAAATTGAGGCGAATCACCTTGCCGTCATTGTTGGGGGTGATGCCGATGTCGGTGGCGAGGATCGCCTTCTCGATTGCCTTAAGGCTCGAAGCGTCCCAGGGCTGGATCATCAAAGTGCGGGCGTCAGGGACGGAAACAGCCGCCATCTGGTTCACCGGAGTCATGGTTCCGTAGTAGTCGACGCTCACTTTATCCAGAACACCGGGATTGGCGCGGCCAGCGCGGATGGAGCCCAGCTCTTTGCCCAGCGCTTCTACGGTTTTGTTCATCTTGCTGTCAGCTTTTTCAAGAATTTCTTTCATTGTCATCTATGTCCTTTCTTACTGGGCATCGATGCCCGTTTTTATTTAAAGGTCTTGCAAAAAATCCTGTTGTAAAACAACAAGGTTCCGGGGGAGGCGTCCGCCCGGCACGTGTCGGCAATCTCCGATTACATGGACGGGTTGGAATTCTTATTCTGGGATGACCACAGTGCCGACTTCTTCACCCTTGACCGCCGCCACGATATTCTGGGGCTGCTTGAGGTTAAACACCAGCATGGGCAGGCCGTTGTCCTTGCACATGGAGGCGGTGGTGGAGTCCATGACCCCCAAATTCTGCCGCAGCACCTCGCTGCATGTGATGGTGTCGTACTTGACCGCGTCGTCAAACTTATTGGGGTCTTTATCGAACACCCCGTCGGCCATGGTGGCTTTAAAAATCACATCCGCTTCGATTTCCGCCGCCCGAAGGGAAGCCGCCGTATCGGTGGAGAAGAAGGGATTTCCGGTGCCGCATCCAAAGATGACCACCCTTCCCTTTTCCAAATGGCGCACCGCCCGGTTGCGAATATAAGGCTCAGCCACCTGCTGCATGGCGATGGCCGTCTGCACCCGGACGTTCACGCCCTGTTCCTCCAAAGCGTCCGCAACAGCCAAAGCGTTCATAGCGGTGCCCAGCATGCCGATATGGTCGGCGCGGGTGCGATCCATGGCGCCGCTCGACCGCCCGCGCCAGAAGTTGCCGCCGCCGACGACAACGCCGATCTGAGCGCCTAAATCGACACATTCCCTGATGGCTTTGCAGATGGGATTGATAACGTCAAAGTCCAACCCAAATTTTTTGTCCCCCGCAAGGGCTTCTCCGCTTAGTTTCAGCAGTATCCTTTTATATTTGAGCTCCACTGGAAAACACTCCCGTCTTTGTTTTTAGTCAGTACTATTCTACCCTATCTTCACGGCAAAGTAAAGTGGGAAGTTTAGATTTTCTCAGTTTCCCCTGTTAATTTTTCTTAAAATCCGCCCTGAAAACTGGTTTTTGGGCCTTTCCCAAGTGAGAAAAACCGGCTTTAAGAAAGCATTTGTCAAAAGAGCGGCGCTCGTGTATAATATTTTTAAATCACGCCCTTAAAATCTAATGTGGAATGGAGTAAAAACCATATGGAATTTCCCCTCTCCCTCCGGTCCGCCCTGGAAGCCCGTCTGGACGGCTTCAAACAGTCTCAGCTTTTAAGCGACTCCCAGGCGATCAGCGCCCGCTACCGTAAGCAGGACAGCAGCGGCAAACGCCTTCTCACCACCGACAGAGAGGCTGTCGCCTACGCCGCCACCCGGATGCCCGCCACCTTCGGGGCAGTTTCCGCCGCTCTGCAATGGGTACTCGACTGCTGTGATATCCGACTAGAAACCCTTCTTGACGCAGGGGCCGGAACCGGCGCTGCCTGCTGGGCGGCAGATGCTCTTCTGAGCCTTAGCGAAGTTACCTGTCTCGAACGGGAGGGAGCCATGCGCCGCCTGGGAGAGGCCCTCATGGAAACGGGTTCCCCCGCCCTCCAATCCGCCCGCTGGATTGACCGGGACATTACAAAAGAAAATTTGGGTGTGACGGCAGACCTGGTCGTTGCCTCCTACGTTCTCAACGAGCTCTCGGAGGAAAATCGCCTCAAAGCGGCCCGGAGTCTCTGGAACACGGCGGGGCAGATGCTCCTCATAGTGGAACCCGGCACCCCTGCGGGATACGCCCATCTGCGGGAAATCCGTTCCCTTCTCCTGAAGGAGGGCGCTCATATGGCTGCTCCCTGCCCTCACGAAAACGCCTGCCCCCTGCCGGAGGACGACTGGTGCCATTTCACCTGCCGCGTCGCCCGCAGCCGCCTCCACAAGCAGCTAAAAGGCGGCGAAGCCCCCTACGAAGACGAAAAATTTTGCTATCTGGCCCTGACGCGGAAGGAATGCGCGCCCGCGGGCGCCCGCATCCTTCGCCACCCCCGCATCGATCCGGGCAAAATTTCCCTTTCTCTCTGCACCGAAAACGGTCTTTCCACCCGGGAAGTCCGCAAAAAAGACGGCCCTCTCTTCAAGGCCGCCCGGAAATCGCATTGCGGCGATTCCTTCCCTGGATAAAACCCTTCGACCTTCTCGGCCGTATCCATATCATTTAACAAAGAAAGGACAAAACGCTATGACTCTGAAATCCTTTGTCTCCCTGACCACCGCCGCGGCTCTCGCCCTGATGATGGCGGCGGGCTGTACCTTGCCCGGCGGCAGCTCCTCTCTGCCTTCGACAAAAGTGATGGACTTTAACGCGCCCCTCACCCTGAAAAAGCCCGCCGAACCCATCAAAGAAAGCCCGGAAGTGCTGTTTTTAGGAAACAGCTTCACCTTTTATAACGACCTGCCCCAGATCTTTCTGGAACTATCCTACGAAGGCGGCTTTTCCCCAGAAGTCTACGACTACACCGAGGGTTACTACCAGCTCCAGATGTTCGCCGACCCGCAGGACGAACTGGGAGCGGAGGTTTACGACGTCCTGGAAAATTACAGCTGGGATTACGTCATTTTGCAGGACCACAGCATCTTTCCCGCCATTGAGCCCGAGTCCCTCACCTACCCCGCCGCCCGAACGCTGGACAAAATGGTGAAAGACGCGGGGGGACGTTCCGTTTTCTTCATGACCTGGGCCTACCGGGGCGGCTACGACCTGAGTGAAATGGGACTTGACGTACAGGCTACCAGGGAAGAAATGCAGACGCAGCTTTCCCAGAGCTACACCGCTATTGCCGACGAGCTGGACGCCCTCCTCTGCCCCGCCGGAATCGCTTTTATGCGGAGCATAGAGAAATACCCGGACATCGACCTCTGGAACGAAGAGGACGGCCAGCACCCGTCGGAAGCCGGAAGCTACCTTGCCGCCTGCTGCATGTACGCGACCATTTATAATGAATCCCCCGTGGGACTCACCTACCTGACGGAAAACCTGGACGCCGACACTGCCTCAAAACTCCAGCAAATCGCCGCGGAAACCGTGCTGAATACTGACTAATAACAGTTTCCCAGGCCAATGCTTTACCCTTATCGTTTACCTGTATACCGAATAAACTTTATAGCATCAAAATACCCTCGACACATAGTGCCGAGGGTATTTTCTCATAAAAAATTAAGCTTTGAACAAAAAGCGTCCAAAGCGTCACAGGATTCTTACATGGAAGGATTCTCTTCCTTGAGCCTTAAAACCGCCACAAGCGGGAAATGATCGGAAGGGTACATGCCGTCGATGGCCGTCGTGTCGATATATGCGTCGTCTATCTCGAATTCCTCGCTGACGAAAATGTAGTCGATGGGTTGTTCCTTGTATTTGCCCTTGAAACCGTGGTAGGTATTGCGGATGTCCTCCGCGTCAAAACTCTGGTAGATGTTTGTGAGCTTGATGTCGTCAAAGGTGTGGAGATTCTCACTCAAAATCCGGATGGGTTTGCTGTCGGGCTTGCAGTTTAGATCCCCCATAAGGATGGTAGGCAGCTTTTCGATGGTGTTTAATTTGTGCATGTACTCCAGGATGATTTTCACACTTAACGTCCGCGCCATGGGACAGACGTGGTCGAAGTGGGTGTTGAATACCCGGATGCGCCGCCCGAAATGCCGCACGTAGAGCTCGCAGACGGTACAGATCCGCGGAAAGATGGAAAAATAGGCCCGGCTTCCGTATTTCTCCGGCTTTTTGGAGAGCCAGAAGGTCTTATTGAATTTCACGTCGGTGGGTTTCCCTTTAAACAGAATGGCCGACTCTTCGTTTTTGAGTTTTCTCGTCCTCCCAAAGCCGAACACGCTGTAATCTTCCAGCATGGCGCGAATGTCTTCTTCCATAGAGGGCAGCAGTTCCTGTACGCCGATGATAGTGGCACCGGATTCCTCGATCATTTTCCGTACCAGTTCCCGGCGGGTACGCCAACGGTTCTGCCGGGCGAAGAATGAGTCCCGTTTTAAATTGAATGAAGCAACTTTAATGGCCGTCATGCCGCTTCCTCCCTGAATGCGTAAATTGGACTTCCTTGTGGAGTTCTGATTATTATAACGCCGCTGAGGCGCAAACCACCTCAAACAAAACGAAATATTTCGAAATTTTTCTTGTCTGCCCTCCTATATTATACCCTTCTTTGATGAAAAGCAACAAAATTTTTGTAATTTATCTGTATAATCAGTTCTAAAACAGAAGGATTATTCGCATCTTCTATCACATTTTTATCAATTTGATAAAAACCATTGCACCAGAATTTTCTTATGCTATACTTGTTTACAAATACATCTGATACCAACGAAGCCGGTTATCCGCTGTTTCACGGTGAACCGATCAAACAGCAAATACTTTTTAAACAAGGAGAACGCCGCCATGCCGAACATCACCTTTGATTCCGATAGCTATTATCTCGACGGGGAGCCTTTCTTTTTTTATTCGGGCGAAGTCCCCTACTTCCGCGTCCCTCAGAAGGACTGGCGCTTCCGCCTGCAAAAACTCAAGGACGCCGGGGCAAACTGCGTGTCAACCTATATTCCCTGGGGATTCCATGAACCGGAGGAAGGCTCTATTTCCTTCGATCCCCATACCCAAAAGGACTTAAACGGCTTTCTGGAGCTCTGCGGTGAAATCGGGCTTTTCGTCGTCTGCCGCCCCGGGCCTCACTGCTACAGCGAATTGCGGTTTGAGGGCCTTCCAGACTGGCTCTGCGAAGATTATCCTCAGATACGGGCCACTGATTTTGACGGCAAGCCCTTCCGTAGTTC
>CABUOE010000129.1 GCA_902493155.1 uncultured Eubacteriales bacterium | reverse complement strand
CGGAGATTGACTTTTAAGAGAATGTTTGTTAAAATAAAGTGCACAAACCCTTTGGGAAAACAGCAAACAAAGGAATACATTCCAAATTTATTCTGCGAGGAGAGTTGTCCGAGTGGTCGAAGGTGCAGCACTCGAAATGCTGTGTCCCGAAAGGGACCTAGGGTTCGAATCCCTAACTCTCCGCCACAAAGTCCAGTAACCATGCGGGTTTGCTGGACTTTTCTTTTTTTAAGCTTCCGAAAGGCACCTCGAAATCCCGGAAAGAATTGACGTTCTTATGGAAAGAACAAGGGCAGTTTTCAGCTTTTGTACTTATTCGAGCCGATAAATCAGTTTGCTACACTATTGTCCGTAATTTCGGTTCATTTGCTGCTGAAATCTACCGCCTCTGGCAGTACCATTCCGTTCACCATTGCCTGCGCCGATGACAGCTTTGAAGAGTAATCAAGATGAGCGTAGATATTAGCTGTGGTAGAAAAATCGCTGTGCCCGAGCCAGTCTGGAATTTGCTTCAGCGGCACATCGTTTGCAAGCAAGAGCGAGGCGCAGCTATGCCCTTATGGCATAATAAGGACAAATCGGAAAACCCTTGCGTTGCAATGGGTTAGCTGGTTTATCCTTATTCTTTTTCCATCTATTTGCCCCGCAAAAATAGGCATGACCAGGGTTGCCAAAAAGTGAGGTGTACCGTTAAGGACAAAGAGAATACATCCTATCCAGCCGGGGCATCAGCCCCGGCTGGGTGCGTTTCGCAATAGCGGATGTTGTGCCAAGGATAGGACACGGCATCACCTGGAAAGGGTAGCCGAACGAACCGAGGCGGGGCGCTATGGGCGGTCAAAAATGGCTTCGCCGTCCTCCATCGTTGGTTGCCGGTGTCTCCTATCCGTTCAGAACATCAGCGAGGAACGGCGGCGCACTTCTATACATGGTCTGCACCATGTACTCGTGCGTCCTGCGGAACTGCCACTTGGGATCGCTGGTGTAGCCACGCCCCTGGACGGCCTGCGTCGCTCTGCTCCGACCAAGGGGCATTGCCTCTTGCGCCGCTTTGCGGCTATTCCCTTGATATGGTAAAGTCACTTTTTCCCCTGCTGGTCATGCGAAGCATAGAGCCACGCCGCCAGGCGTGTTCACCGGACGCAAAGCGGATGGTCCGGGGCTTGGGGAAACCCCAACAAGCGTATCGAGATGTCCAAAAGGATATCCCGATACCCTGCTTGCCTACGTTATAGGAACTTTCTTATAACCTACAGTATCAAAAACTATGGCCTGTAGGCAATCATCATTACGGATTGTTATTCCCCTGTTGCTTCATTAGAGCTGCATAACGAAGCAACTGCTTTCGAGACGAAACCCCAAGTTTATTGTAGATGTTTTTATTATGGAACTTTAGTGTATTTTCTGTAATTTCGAGAATTGCAATAATCTCTTTTGCGCTTTTCCCATCCAGATACAGTTCAAAGACTTTACGCTCCGTAGGAGTGAATTTGCTGATTCCATCCAAGAAAAATTGAAAATCGTCTGGATCTACTTCTTGTTTTCTGGAATATGCAAGTCGAGCAATTTCCATCTGAGCCGACTCATATTCGCTGTTGGCCTGCTCCAGCTCACTTTGCAAACGTTCCTGCCTGCTCTTTGCTTCCAGTTTCTCACGATGTAAAGCGGACAAAGCTGCTTCATGATCCCGATCCTGCTGTGCAAGAAAAGCAAAAAGGTCTCCAATCTCCAAAACGCGGGAGTGCCCCTGCTCTGGGCCTGCGCCGTTTTTGATCCGCTCTAGGTCTTTCAGAATAGGCGCAACATATTTTTTGCTGCCCCAGAGAGCAACAACCAAAATAGCAACGGCTGTGATAAACAGAATTGCTGCAATTTTAAGTTGCACAGTCTTTACAAGTGCCTGATATTCTTCAGCGGGGAGCATTACGGCCACGACATGGGTAGTTGTCCCTATCTTCAAATCCTGTGCTTTACCGATGAATTCAATATCGCTGCTATGAAAGATAGTCAAGTCTGGATTATTTTCAATGGTAAAGACGCTGTCCACTGGTGGGAAATAACCTGATTGGTTTCCGGCAATCTGACCTACATAGCCATCAGAACTACGGTTAAGGAGAGCACAGAAAATATGAGATTGCTCTGTCTCCGATGTCTTGTGTGAAAGCATAAAATACAGATTGCTGATTTCAAAGCCGCACACACCGATGGTAACTCCACGGGAGTCAAAAACAGGTACGCAGAGTAAACGCACATTTTCCCAAGTATCGGGCAACCGATAAACGGATGTGAGTGAGTAAGCCTTGGAAATGTTCTCGCTTTTTGAAGACATGAGCGTATCAATTTCTGGAAACAATCCTTCTTGGTTTTCCAACTGCCAAGTGCTGTGGAGATTGATGTGGTTTTTTCTCGCAATCGAGGAAAAACCACGGAACAGGCAAACATCATTATGGATCGTATTTTCCGCACTCAGGTTCGCAAATTTTAAGTATAGCCCCTGATAACTTTTGTTGGGCAGCGTATCGTTAACGGTGGTATTCAAAAAGCAGAATGCCCCGCTGCAAGGTGCAAGCTGCATATTATTGTAGACAACTTCAAAGATGCTGTCTTGAACAGATGTTAAGGCATCTGGGGCATTGCGAAGCTGGTCAAAAGTAATCCCGGAATTAACAAGTTCATCTCTGATTGCTGATGTTAGCTGCTGAGAGAATGCAACCGCATAGGCTGCTTGGTCGTTGCTCTGCGCCTCAATGAAGTTGACAGAGTTCTCAAGCTGATTTGTCAATGCCCACTCCACCTCAGAGCCAATGGGGTCAACTGCGCCGAACAGAAACAGCAGCACAGCAATCAGAAGCGCAAAAAAGAGCATGATGGCAAAAAGATAAAGCATAAGGCGGCGGCGCATGGAGACCCCCTGCGCTTGAGCTGCCTCCAGCGCAGATTTGATTTCTTTCAGATGTAGTATCATGGCGGTCCCCCTTTTCCTGTCATTACTCTACGGCGTCTCGAATCTCCGCAAGTGAGGAAAGAAGGAGTTCTGAAAGGACAGTTTCCGGGTCTTCCCCGTATTCCACCCGACTAACATAGTCATTGCGGTATTTTAATAATATGCCTTTCATAGCATGCTCAAAGGATTCCTGCGTTTTGCCGGAATTGTCATACAGCGGCAAAGGGCAGAAGGTATAGGAGCCATACATCTGGTCTACTGCGTCATAGAGTATATGAAATTTTTTGTTCTCAATAATGCTCATATTTGAGAACAGCGAGGAAAAGGCATCCTCAGTAACCGGAAGGTATCCAGAGCCTACAGCAAAGTCCAGATTGTGCTTTTCCTCCGTGATCCATTTCCCAAAAATGGCGGCAGCCTCGTTTTTTCGCGGGTCTTCGCTTTTCATGGCAAATAGGCCCGTACCTCTCTGCACAACTACAGGTGAAGCACCGGAGAACGTAGGGTAGGGATATACTGCCGTCTCAATATCCTCGGTAGTGTTGTTTTCGTAGGTTACATAGTCTCGCAGATATAGCATTCCTGCCGTAGAACCGATATTGCTGATGACCTCTGCGGTTTTCCACCGGTCAGAGGCATAACCGTTCCCAACGCAGAGTCCTCCATGGATCGCTGCACGCGCCATGGGAAGATAAACCCGCTCAAATTCTTCACTGTTACAATCCAGCTTTCCGCCTCGAATAAACTGCCCGCCCAATCCAGTTATGTTAGCGAGAAAGTAATGGTAGAAATCATTGATCTGGAACATTTCCACACCATTTGACCAATCATAATACTGACAGCACAAGTCAAAGAGGGATTCAAAGTGTAGAAGCATCTCCTCTGATGCTCCTACATCTGCGGCAAAGCGGTCGAATAGCGTCTTATTCAAAAACAGCAGTTCCGTTGATTTGGCGATGGGCAGCATTACCAGCCGTTCATCCATGACGCCTTCTGCTAAGAATTCATCCACATAAGCGGAACGTTCGTCCTCTGAAAGATATTCGCTCCAATCCAAAAGCCTGTCCATACCAATTTCTTCCGCCACTCGCGGGTATGCAGTAAACAAATCCGGCATAGGAGCTGTTCCCGGTTCATTATGGGCAGATGAAATCAGCGCCTTGTCAATGGCGGTCGAGTTTGTGACGGAGACAACAGAAATAACAACACCGGTCTCCTTTCCCCGTGTCTGGTTAAACTCGTCGATCATCACGTTAAACGGCGACTCTGTCTGGCTCCCATAGACGTGCCACATGGTCAATGTTACAGGATCAGATGCAGCTTTATCGCCACAGCCCGCTATACCTGCCAGCATCATAATTGCAAGAAATATAATAAGTAGTTTTTTCATTTTGGGGTTCTCCTCACATCGTTCGGTTTGATTTGCATTGGCCTCTTTCCTAAAGTGCGTCTATAACGGCAGAGAGATAGCTGGAAGAAACAGAGCCGTAAACAAAGTTATCCACCAAGCCATCCTTTTTGGCCTGACGCACCCTGTCTGCCAGCTTTTTTTCGGTGTTTTCATCCACTACCAATACGACTTTGCAGCTCGGAGTGGTCTTCTGCAATAAGCTGCGAATCTTTAGCCGCTCCTCTAATCCCCAGGCTGTGTATGCAGTAACCTCCATAATCAGGACATTTGCAAGCGTGGCTTCGCATAGTGACAGGGTCTTGTCCGGGCTTTCACTCATAATCGGCTCCAGGTCGGAATCAAAGTTACGCAATGCTTCGGCCACTGCGTCGGCAAACAAGGTATTTTGCATATCAATCACGATCCTGCGCATGAAACCACCCCCATAAAATCTGGCCTTTGACAGTACAAGTATAACGAAAAGCTCCCTTTTGCGCCCTGTCCCTAAGTGCAAGTTTTTGAAATTTTCTCAAAAAAAATTTCCCGGTTTCTCTGAAACCGGGAAATGAAACCGTTATTCTGTTGTATCGGATTCCAAATCTTCCGGGAGACTTGGAATGATAAACTTTTTGCCCGTGACCGCTATGGCAAGGCGGGTCTTATTGGCGTAGCCTGTTTTTTGCAGGATGTTGGAAACGTGATACTTCACAGTCCTCTCCGCAACACAAAGGGCCTGGGCGATTTCGCTGTACTCCAGGCCATCGCACACAAGGCGCAGTACCTGGATTTCTTTAGCGGTCAAATCTGTGCTGGTGGCAAGCCCTAACTGGACTTTCGGTGTTTCATGCGGAAAAAGGTGCTCTCCCGCCATAGTGCGCTCGATGACATCAATCAGTTCTTCGGGGCTGAAATCCTTATACCAAAAGCTGTCTACCTTTGCGGTTTTGGCCCTTTCCAAAAAGCTGACCTCCACCATTGACGTAACGGCAATAATTTTTATACTTGGGAACTCCTCTTTAATTTCGGCGGCGGCCTCGATGCCGTCCTTGCTTCCGGCGGTACATACATCCATTAGGATCAGGTCAATGGGCTGCCGCCGGCAATAGGCGAGGGCAATATCCGCACCGCTTATGCTGGCCGCTAAAGCATATTTTTTACTGTCACAGATCATTCTCTCCATGTATTTGCGGGGCATCCGCTGGTCCTCAACGATTAACACCTGTTTCATTCTGCCGCCTCCTTTTCTGCGGGTATGGTAATGGTCAGTACGAAATCTGGAGACCACTGTATTTCCATAGAGCCTTCTAAATTTATAACATGACGGTGGAGGTTAAGTAATCCGCCTTTGGGTACAATGGCGCTCTCGGGGGGCCTTCCGTTGTTTGTAATACGCAGGGAAATGGTGCCACCGTTTTGCTTTATGACGGCGGAAAGTCTTGTTGCATCGGCGTGACGGACGCTGTTGGTCAGACATTCCCGCATGGCGATTACAAATATGTGGTACACATCTTCCTGCTTTGGCAGTTCACCTGTCAATTCTACTTTTACACCGATGGTGTCGGCATCTCGCAGAAATTCCGCAAGTTCGCCGCGCTCCAGAGGATATTCGTTATCACTCTTGATCGCACTGACCGCCTTTTGAAACAACTGGAGACTGTCTGCGGCCTCCTGTGATACCTGCTCTTGCCGTATGATCTGCCGCATAGCGATGATCCCTGCGCCCATCTGATCGTGTAGTTTTGTCTTTGCCGACAGAATCTCCGTCTCCTTTGTCAGCGCCAGTACATTATCCGAAAGGATCTTTAAGTCACGGGCAAACTTTTCGAGTTGCTTGGTTTGTTCCTTGAGCTTCTGACCCTTTTCGTAAAGTTCGGTCACATCCGAGAAGATCGCTTCTCTAAAAATTGTTCCATCCTGCACTGCTATTTCAGTCTGAGAGTAGCGCCAAGCCCTTCCGTCAGGGAACAGATAGGTTTGCATTTCATCCGGGAGCCTTAGAACGCTGCTTGTCCCATCACATGACCCAAGAGCTTGCTGCAATTCATTAAAATGCTGTAAATCCTTTTGTGCCAAAATTCGGAACAGGCGGTGTATTTGCAGATTGCACAGCTTGAGCGTACCTGACG
>CABUOE010000128.1 GCA_902493155.1 uncultured Eubacteriales bacterium | reverse complement strand
GAAAATGTCCAGCTCGGCGACAGCCTATCCATCCTTTGCTACCGGGTCCACGAGCTGGAGAACTCGGACGAGGGAGCACCTGCTGAAAAATAGGGCTTCTTCAAAAAATGGTAAAAAACGGGGATTTTTTCTTGACAAATACACGCAAAAGCAGTATAATGTATTTTGCGTGATGTCAACGGGATATAGCGCAGTTTGGTAGCGCGCTTCGTTCGGGACGAAGAGGCCGCAGGTTCGAATCCTGTTATCCCGACCACGAAAAAGCACTTGGGCCTTGGCTCAGGTGCTTTTATTTTTTACAAGAAGCGTACTTCTTTTGTGAAATGATAAATACATATGCTTTTAAACTATACTTTTTTCGGTATTGTTGACTATTATTTATACTTTAAAAAAAACACTTTTATGGTATAAATAATCTGTTGATATATAATTGTGCAAGTACAATTTGTCAATTAATAAGGAAAGGGGCATTGCAAACATGTCTGACTCTATCAAATTTCGTCGCTTTGGCGTAATGCTGGATTGTTCCCGTAACGCAGTGATGAACCTGCCGACTCTGAAAAAATGGATCGATCTGACCGCCGATATGGGCTACAACACTCTGCTGCTTTACACAGAGGATACCTATGAGGTGGACAATCAGCCTTATTTTGGCCATCTGAGAGGACGGTACTCCCAAAAAGAGCTGAAGGAAATCGACGACTATGCTTTTCAGAAAGGAATGGAGGTCATCCCCTGCATTCAAACTCTGGCGCACTTAAATGCCATCTTCCGCTGGCCCCAGTACCAGAAAATCCGTGACTGCGACGACATCCTCATGGCTGGCGACGAAACTGTCTACGCTTTGATTGAGGACATGTTCGCCACTTTGAAAAAATGTTTCCGCAGCCGCATCGTCAACATCGGTATGGATGAGGCGCATATGTTGGGCAGAGGCCAGTATCAGACCAAAAACGGCCTGCGTGACCGTTCTGAAATTCTGGTGGACCATCTGGCTAAAGTCGCTGAAATCGCCGCCCGACAAGGCCTTGAAGTCACTATGTGGGGCGATATGTTCTTCCGTCTGGCCAGCGGCGGTGATTACTATGTAAACGAAATCCACGTCTCCGACGAGCTGAAGGCAAAAATCCCCTCCAACGCAAACCTCATCTACTGGGATTATTACTCCTCTGACAAAAACCGCTACGACACCCAGATTCGCCTCCACTCGGCTATCAAAGAGGACATCTGGTTTGCAGGCGGCCTGTGGAGCTGGACCGGCTTTGCTCCTCACAACGTCTACAGCATCGAATGCACCACCGCCGCGCTGGCAAGCTGCATTGAAAACAACGTCCAAAACGTATTCCTGACCATGTGGGGCGACAACGGCGCCGAGTGCTCTAAATTCTCTTGTCTTCCCTCCCTGTATTACTCAGCCGAATACGCCAAAGGTAATACCGATATGGCCGCCATCAAAAAAGGCTTTGAAGAAAAATACGGCATTCCCTTTGACTCCTTTATGCTGTTGGATCTTTTGGGCACTCCCAACGAAGACAAAGTAGAGCCCTTTAACCCGGATAAATATATCATGTACAACGACTGCTTTATGGGAATCTTCGACAGCACCGTCCGCGACGGCGACGCCGCAAGCTATGCTGCCTGCGCCCAGAAGCTGGCCGCTTTGAAGGATGAGCCCACCTGGGGGTATCTCTTCCGCACTATGGAAACACTCTGCGATGTTCTGGCCATCAAAATGGATCTCGGCGTCAAAACGCGCAAAGCTTACCTGTCCGGCGACAAAAAAGCCCTTGCCGCTTTGGTCGAGGATTACGGCAAGCTGGCGGAAAAAATCGACCTCTTCTATGACGCTTTCCGTTTTCAGTGGGAGAAAGAAAACAAACCCCACGGCTTCGATGTGCAGGATGTGCGTCTGGGCGGCCTGTCCCGCCGGGTGCGGCACTGTAAGGACCGGTTGCAGCAATACATAGACGGCGCTTTGGATCGCATTGAAGAGCTGGAGGAACCTGTTTTGGATTCTAAGGGCAACGGCCCGGCAGAAGCCACTGGCCCTGTCAGCTATAACGAGTGGAAATCCACTGTAAGCGCCAACGTTATCTAAAAGTTTACATATTGGCAAGTATGGGGCTGTTGCAAAATAGCCTATCCAGAAAATATGCACAAAGTTGTAGGGGCCAATGCCTACATTGGCCCGCTTTTCAGAAAAAATTTCTCTGAAGGCGGGCCGACGTGGGCGTCGGCCCCTACATTTCTGTTTGCAATTATGAAAATTCCTATCATAAATTTATTTTGCAACAGCTCCATTTTGCTTATTTTTCAGGGGCTCCCCTAAATCGGAAATTGCTGAGAGGCGCTTTGTTTTTAAATGATCGGGCGCATAGCGTCCGGGCCTGCTCTGGGCACCCCTTTTCTTTCAGCGGAGCCGCCATTTTGATTTTCCCTGCATTTTTTCTTGAAACCCTTTGACAAACCGTTTCATCGGTGCTATAATGAATTCAGTAATTCGCTTTAAAGTCCTAAAGTTTAATTCCCTACAGGAGATGATCAAATGGAAGCAAGAAAAGGAAATTTAATGGGTGTCAGAAACGATATCAAAGTTCTCGACGCAACCATAAGAGACGGCGGGCTCTGCAACAATTTCGAGTTTACAGACGAATTTGTCACTGAGCTTTACAAAGTAAATATCAAAAGCGGCGTCGATTATATGGAATTTGGATATAAGGCCAGCAAAAACCTTTTTCGGGAAAGCGACTATGGCAAGTGGAAGTTCTGCAACGAGGAGGACTTGCGGGCCATCGTCGGCGACAATATTTCGGATATGAAGATTGCCGTCATGGCCGATGTGGGAAGATGCGATTTTAAAACCGATTTTCTGCCCAAGAGCGAAAGCGTCATCGACATGATTCGGGTGGCCTGCTATATCCATCAAATTCCCGCGGCCATTGAGATGATTGAGCATTTTCATAGCCTGGGATACGAAACCACCTGCAATATCATGGCTATTTCACAGGCGAATTCTGATCAGGTGGAGCAAGCGCTGGAAATGCTGTGTCAGTCCAATGTAGATGTCATCTACCTGGTGGACAGCTACGGCTCCCTCTATCCTGAAAACGCTTCTGTTTTGGCCCAAACCTATATCGCCGCAGCAGAAAAAATGGGAAAAAAGGTGGGCTTTCACGCTCATAACAATCAGAATCTCGCTTTTGCCAATACCATCGAAACGATGTCCTATGGCGTTTCCTATTTGGACGCGACGATACAGGGTATGGGTCGGGGCGCAGGCAACTGCTCGATGGAACTGCTGCTGGGCTTTCTCAAAAATCCCAAATACAATCTCTATAACCTCTTAAACTTTATCGAAAAATACATGCTCCCCTTAAAAGAGCAAGGCGTGGTGTGGGGGTACGACCTCCAATACATGTTCACCGGCCAGTTGAACCGCCATCCCAGAGAGGCCATCGACTTTACCACTCAAAACCGCCACGATTACGCAGAATTTTATAAATCGTTGCTGGATAACGACTAATTTTAGCGGAAAAAGCGGCGTTTTTTAAAAGTAAAGTATTTTTAGCGTATTCCTTCTCCTCAAACCAAAAATGAAGGCCGCCTCTAACAGAGGTGGCCTTTTCTGATCGGTATGCTTATTTTTTAGTTTTCGCCGGATTGTGGCAGGCCAAAATTACAGGGTACCTTCGACAATACGTCAAACAGCAGTTCCAACGCCTGTTGGAACTTTTCTTTTTCCTCTTCTCCCAGCTGATCTAACAAAGAATGGAATCCGGCTGTATTCTTTAGAAAATGGTCAATATACTCTAACGCCTTGTCTGTGATTTGAATTTTGATAATTCTCCGGTCTTGGGGATCGTCAATGCGTTCTACAAACTCCTGCTCCACCAACCGGTTTACCATCTTTGTCATCTGCTGCTTGGGCATTTTGGTCCAATTGGCCAGTTCAGACATGGTCATGGTTCCGCCGAGCCATCGCAGCGTTTGGATGCAGTAGTACATTTCCAAGCTTACTCCTTCATCCAAAAGCTGCTTAAAGGGTTTTGCAATCTGATAGTTCCACCAGGGCATCAGCCCCAACAATAACTCCTGTATTTTTGTGGATTCCACTGATATACCTCCTAAAAACTACTTGACAAGAAGGTCCTGTAGTTATATACTGTTATATAGTAGCATTTAGTTTACATTAAACATTTGATTACTATACACTATCTGCTATTATTTTACATCATTCTCATCAATAAATCAAGTCGAAAGGATGGAGGCTGTTATGCGAAAACTCGACAAAGTAGAAAAAATGTATCCAAAAAGGGAAAGAAAAAGATTTGATTAAGCTGGCTGACGACCGAGAAAAAGAAGTACAGCTGGCCGCTATCGCCGGTATGGGGCAAATTGGTAAAGATGATTCCTTCAACACTCTGATCGCAATGCTTCAGGCGGAAGATGTTGAAATCAGAATTGCTGTTATTACCGCCCTTGGACAACTAAAGAACCGGCACGCAGAAACGTATCTCCGCCATCTGCTCGAGCGCGAAAATAATGATGCAATCAAAAAAGCACTCTTGGACGCCTTGGACGTTCTTCGCAAAGAAGGTCGCTAAATCTCTTTCCCCGTTTTTGAATGTATTCCCCATTTGATGGCATGGCTGTTCGGATGCGCTGCCATCTCCCCTTTGAAGAGAAAATGGATCAATGGCTTTGATAATAGTTTATCGCATTCAAAATAAAATTGCAAATACCATGTTGTATTTTCCGAAAGAGAGAAAGATTTTGATGTACAATCAGCAGCGGATCCTTGTCCGGTAATTCTACATTGTACCTGCGAAGAGTGACGGGCTTTGCGGCCTCAGCATAAGCTGGGGCCGCTTTTTGCCCGACGTTTTTATAAAAAAATGTTACCGCATTTTAAATTGGCGCAGTATTCCATTTGTCATGTAATCGGCCATCTGAAGCGCTTCTTTTTCGATGCTGTCATAAATCCGGATGTCTTCTGCATATTCCCCGGCGAGTCGATGCAGCGCTTCTTGTTTTGTCATTTTTAAATGATCGTGCAAAAGGGTCTGCCATAGCCCTTTGTTCCAATGCGGGTTGATTTTAGCCAAAAAGGATGCGATTTCGTCGGCATTGTCATACCATTTTTGTTCCAGAGCTGCGGCTTTTGTGCTATCTCCCTCTTTTGCTGCGTGAACCAGCTCGCCAGCAATGGAAAGATGCTCGGTAAACAGTTTTTGAAAGATATCCGCTGTTTCATCCCCGTAAAACGGGCGAATGACACCGGCCATATCGCCAGGGTTTTGCATCAATCTTTCGGTGACTAAGTCCAGATCGCCCAGCCCGGCTGCGGTGCTGATAACAAAAGATCTGGTCCACATAACATGTTCCTGCCAAAGTTTACGCCATCGGTTCATCAGTGAAATGGGCTGCAGGCAGTTGCGGTCAATAAACATCGTTTACTCCTTTGTCAAAGAATTGAAGATAAAAATAGGCCCGAAGGCACATCATATGACGATTTCGACAATTGGATACAATCATCTGTTTTTGAGCCTCGTTTCAGTCCCTCGCCTTTCAGCCGGTACATTTAACGAAAAGCCCCCACATACAGGTAAATTATGGCCTGCATGTGGGGGTTTGTCAGTTCAGATACTCGCCTACTTCGTATCCATTGTACTGCTTTTTGATTTTTAAGAGGATGGATCCGTCGCCCTGTACCGTTTCTTCGATAATTTTGTACCGAACCTTTGCCCTCTCCAGCTGCCGCTTGTACTTCTCGTATTCGGCCTGCACCTCGCTGACAGCAAAGTCGTGGTCGAGGCCCTCCTTCAGTTGAAAGTGCAGCGTCTGCTCCAAGCAGGCCGATTGTATCCGTTTCATTTTGCATTCCTTTCTCCCGCCGGCTCATTGAACCGACTGTTTTTCCTCGATGTCGATCTGTTTCATGATAAATGGGAGCACTTCCTCCTCCCGGATGTTCAAAACCAGTGCGAACTCGTCATAGAGCATCTTTTCCGCCTCTTTTAGAAAGCGCTCGTCGGACACATGGAGCTTCCTCCCCTTTTGCTGAAGCTCCTGCTGATGGAGGTAGAGCGCCTTGATAGCGCGGATCAGCTCCATCCGGTCGCCCCGGGACAGAATATCCCGGCAGGTTTCCTTTCGTTTGTTCTCGTCCTCGATCCAGGAAACTTCCTGATAGGGCATGGCCTGGATCAGGGCGTAAATTTCCTCGGAAGACAGCACCCTCCGCATTTTGTGCAGCAGCGCTTCGTTGTGCATGGGTACGTAAATCACTGAGTTTTCGCTGTACACCGGCTTTAAGGTGTAGTAGTCCATGACGCAGCCGCCAAAGTCTTTCTGCACCGTTCCGGTAATTTTGCAGACTCCCTGGGAGCCGTATAAAATAGTGTCGTTGATCTGATAATTCATCACTTTTTCTCCTGCAAGACACGCGGCATTTTGCCGCCATAGTATTTGGAAACGATTTTCCCCTGCTGCTCGCGGCTCAAGGCGCTGATGGCCTTCTGCCAGCGGTCGTGGGCCAGCCGGTACTCCGTTTCACTCTGCCGAAAGGCGCA
>CABUOE010000127.1 GCA_902493155.1 uncultured Eubacteriales bacterium | reverse complement strand
AAAATCGACATTTACTATACCTTTATTGGAGAAGTAGGTGCGACTCAGCTTGCGGCTCAACTCGAACTGAAAGGAAAAGCAGCGTAATATACTCTCGTACATTACACTGCTTACCACAAAACTAAAAAAGTTTCCTTAACCTGCTCTCGCTTTCGCGACAGGGTGTTTTTTAGTCGGTAGCGTCTACCGTTTTGAGCGCTTTACGTTTGGCCCGCATCTCCCGAAAAAAACCAGTGAGGAGTTCCCGGCATTCGTCCTCCAAAAGGCCGCTCTCCACAATGGGCCGATGGTTAAAGGGGAACGAAAACAGTTCCGTAACACTGCCACAGCAGCCTGCCTTTGGGTCATTGGCACCGTAAACCACCCGAGCGATCCGAGCGTTGATAATTGCTCCGGCACACATGGGGCAAGGCTCCAGTGTCACATATAGGGTCGCTTTGTGGAGCCTCCACCCGCCCAGTTTCCGACAAGCCTCCCCGATGGCCAGGCATTCCGCGTGGGCCAACGCGCTTTTATCTGTTTCCCTCCGGTTATAGGCCGCAGCAATGATCTCCCCTTCCCAAACGAGCACCGCTCCTACTGGGGTTTCATCGCAGGCATAGGCCAGCTCCGCCTGTCGCAGCGCTTCCCGCATAAAAAGCGCATCCTGTTCCGAAAAAGCCAATCAATGGTTCCCTCCACTCTAAATCAAATAATCTGTATGCTCCGGAGCATCTGCCATGCCCACAAAAGCAGTACAACAATAAATACGCCGTTGCTCAAACACAGTTTCAGTTTATGGGCTGTAGATGTAGTATTATTGGTGTCGCTCATAATGAAAGCGTTGCTCTCTCTGGTACAGAGTAAAATAAAAGAGACGATACTCACAGCGAGAATAACGATAAAAAGGATGTTCTCCACTAGTTCATAATGGGAGGGCAGAAAATGCTGCGCCAGCACGATAGCCGAACTGACAGCTCCAGTGCAGAGATGGCAAATAATCGCTGTCAGAACAGAACCGGTGCGCAACACAAAATATCCCAGTACCAAGCCAAACACAAAGCCACTTAAATTCCGCGTCACCGTATACTGCATCATACCGTAGAAAGCTGATGACAGCACCACGGCAAAGGTGTCCCCATATCGGCGGAGGGAATGAAGGATCAGGCCCCTAAACAGATATTCCTCCAAGACCGCCGGCAAAAACATAACGCGGACAAGGTAAAATGCCATGGAAATGTTGTTTCCGGGAAGCATGTTGTTCGGGGTGAGGGGGACGATGTGGAACTGAAACAACAGATTATTAACAAACTGAGAGCCGGCTCCCGCCAGCGCCACCACCGTCAGCGTCAAGGGAACCGCATAGCTCCATTTCTTTTTATCAGGGAGCCTGTGAATCGCTCCACGGATACTCACATCCCTGAGAAAGAAACGCAAAAAACAGATGGGCAGCAAAACAGACAAAAGATAGAGAATGAGCTCCCGCATTTCCTGAGCCAAAGTTGTGAGCAACACAAACTGATTAGTGGTTTTGCTCAGGGCATTCACAATCGTTTGCATTACCACAGTCACTGGAACCAAAAAGAAGGTGGGGAGCAGAAAAACGCCCACCATTGCTACCGAAATGGTCGATACATTCTTTTTCAGGTGCTGTTCCTGGAGCATCCGCGGATCCGTCGCAACAAATCCGTAACCGCTGATATAGGTATTGTCGCCCGATGGTGGACCCGGCTCCTTTTTAGGAGACCGATGATTTGGTGCATATGCCATACAAAAACTCCTCTATAACAAAAAAGCGCCTGCCCAGCAGCTCTAAAGTTCAAAAAAGCGTCTGGCTCAGACAGCAGCCGTTCTTTTTCAGGTCAGTAATACTTCGGTCCGCAAACCTTTGGCTGTGCTATAGCACTCCCGGTCTGCGGCAAAGGCTGCATACCGTGCAAGCCCTTTTATGGTTTGCAAATTTATGATACAATGTTCTCACATATCCCGCGCCAGCGGAATAAAGGCGCCTTCTGGGCGTTTTGCAAACAGCAACGCTGTTTGCTTATGAGGTCATTTACCATATCTGCCAGCCCTATTGGGCTTGCAATGCCGCTTTCAGCGGCATAAAACGGCTAAAGCCGTTTTATCTATGGTGATAATCATCCACAAAAAGTTTTTTGATGCAAAACTTTTTGCCTTCGGCGCATGGCACACTTTGTGTGCCATTTGTGGATATTATACCACACAAAAAAACAGCAAAACATTAGATTTTTGTAAACAAACACAGTTTCATCGAGGATTTTCTCCGGTTTTTTACAAAATTCGTCTTTACTAATATTCGCAAACCCAGTATACTGAATCTATCGGCAACCAAAATAGGGTTCCGAGCTATGAAAAGCAACAGGAGGGCTTATGAGCTACGACAACAATAAGACAGCTGAGAATCTGCGTTATCTAAAAATTCTCTCCGCACAATACCCCACCGTACAGGCTGCGGCTGCGGAAATCATCAATCTCCAAGCGGTCATGAACCTTCCTAAAGGTACCGAGCATTTTATGTCTGACCTCCACGGGGAGTACGAGGCGTTTCTCCACATTCTGAACAACGCTTCCGGTGTCATCAAGGAAAAAGTAGAGGCCCTTTATAAAAACACCTTACCTGAAAAAGAACGGGCTATATTGGCGACGCTCATCTATTACACCGATGCAAAATTAAAAGAAATCAAGGAGACGGTTTCCGATCTGGACGAGTGGTATCGCATTACCCTCCACCGTCTCCTGGAAGTTTGCAGGCTGGTTTCCTCCAAATACACGCGGGCAAAAGTACGCCAGGCTCTCCCAAAAGATTTCGCCTATATCATTGACGAGCTTCTTCACACAAACTACGGAGAGCTCAATAAGGAAAACTATTACGCCAATATCCTATCCACTATTATCGAGGTGGACCAGGCCGACGAGTTCATCATCGCCGTTTGTGACACCATCAAGCGTCTGGTAGTGGACAGGCTTCACATTGTGGGCGATATCTTTGACCGGGGGCCCCGGGCGGATATTATCATGGATTCTTTGATGGAACATCACTCGGTGGATATTCAGTGGGGGAACCACGACATTCTCTGGATGGGAGCGGCAGCCGGCAGCAGAACCTGTATTGCAAACGTTCTCAACAATTCGATGAACTACAGCAATTTAGAGGTCATCGAAACCGGCTATGGCATAAGTCTGCGTCCCCTAGCACTCTTTGCCAACGAAGTGTATCAACACGTCAACACCGACTGTTTCCGGCCAAAAATCAGCGATGAAAGCAGCTATAATCCCAAAGACGTGTTACTGGTTTCCCGGATGCACAAAGCCATCGCCATTATCCTCTTTAAATTGGAAGGCCAAATCGTCCTGAGAAATCCCTCTTTTCAAATGGAGGATCGCCTGCTGCTGGATAAAATCGATTATGAGACAAAGCAAATTACCATCGGCAGCGTCACTTATCCGCTGTCAGATACGGAATTCCCAACCGTCGACCCGCAAAATCCTTATCAGTTAAGCCCGGAGGAATCGGAACTCATGAGTCAGCTTCGCTTTTCTTTTCAGCAAAGCGAAAAACTCCAGCGGCACGCAAAATTCCTCTATTCCAAGGGCGGGCTTTACGCCTGCTGTAACGGAAACCTTCTTTTCCACGGCTGCATTCCCATGAATATGGACGAGACCTTCATGGCGTTCGATGTGAACGGGGAAAAGCTCACTGGCAAGCGGTTTCTAGACTACGCCGAGTCGGTGGCCCGGCAGGGTTATTACGCAAAGCCCGGTTCTCCGGAACGACAGCTGGGCAAAGACTTCCTGTGGTTTTTGTGGTGCGGGAAACACTCTCCCTTGTTTGGACGGGAAAAGATGGCGACCTTTGAGCGACTGCTCATCCCAGATCCTGCTGCGTGGACTGAGTCTAAAAATGCCTATTATATCCACAGCAAAAAGGAAGAGGTCTGCCTAAAAATTCTTCATGAATTTGGTCTGGGCGGCGCTCACTCCCATATCATCAACGGGCACATTCCCGTCAAATCCAAGGATGGGGAGCAGCCTGTCAAAGCGGGAGGACGCCTCATCGTCATCGACGGAGGTTTCTGCAAAGCCTACCAGCCCACTACCGGCATTGCGGGTTACACCCTGATTTATAACTCTTATGGCATCCGCATTTCCTCCCATGAGCCTTTCGCCGGCGTGGACAACGCTATCCGGAACAACAAAGACATTTTATCTACTGCAATCGTTTTTGAAACTATGGAAAACCGCATCAAAAATGCCGATACCGACGAAGGCGTCCAGATACGAGAAAACATCGGAGACCTGAAGTTGCTGCTCAATGCTTACCGCACCGGTCTCATCAAAGAACGGCACAAAGGAAAACTTGAATAACCGATGTATCCCCAGAGAATAAAATGAAAAATGAGTATCTTGGACTTTCGGATACGCCATTGCTGGAATGGCTGGCGGAATTTTTTACCAGGAGTTTACAGCGTTTAACGGATTTATCGGCCGAACCCACATCCATCTGTTTTGGCTGGGAACGCTTCCCTTTTTGTCCGATTACAAAAAGAGCAAAAACCGGCAGGTGTTTTCTTCCTGCCGGTTTTTCTAATCCGCATTCCAAATATATTGAACTTGACCGGAACCGTTTACAGCATCGCCGATTAAATCGAGCCTTCCAAACGCACTTTTGAAATGGCGGGAGATGCTGTAAACTCGACTCTGAACCGATTCTCCCGGATGACTTAGTAATGATGACCTTGCTGGTAATCGAAAAAGGCGATTGATTCCACTGAATTTTCCCCTTTGTTTTCAAGTGATGCGTCTCCGGTTACATCAAAGCCCTGTCTGTACGGCAGGGAGGTTATGCCTCAAAAAGGCTGGAGAAAGAATGTTGTAACACTCCTATTCAGCAGCTTGAGCCAAATTTTTAATATGTGTCTTGTAAAGATGCAGGTATATAAAAATACTCACCACAAAAGAGATGGCCTCCGCAATGGGGAATGCATACCACACGTAAATAAGCCCCATTTTGGACAGGAAATACGCCACAGGCAAAATAAGAATCAGCTGGCGGAGCAGGGATATGAGCAAACTCTTAAAGCCCATGCCCACCGCCTGAAAAATCGTCGAAAAAGTAATGCCCATTGCAGCAGGGATAAAGCAAAGGCTGATAATGCGCAGGGCGGGAATACCGTCCGCCATCATCTGAGCATCTGCTTTAAAGATACTCAGCAATTGCTCCGTCATCCCCCAGAAAAGCAGCGTTCCCATCACCATAATGACCAAAGCAATAATCGATCCTAGCTTGAGGGAGGAAACCAGCCGCTTTGCCTTTCGGGCGCCGTAGTTGTACCCCATAATCGGCATCAGCCCTTGCGTCAAGCCGAACACAGGCATGAACACAAAGGACTGAAGCTTGTAGTAAACGCCCAGGATAGCGACACCAGTTTCGGAAATCGTCCCCAAAATCGCATTGAGGCCCATGACCAGAACCGAACCGATGGACTGCATGATAATCGACGGGAAACCAACGGCGTAAATATCTTTGACCGTTTTTGCTCGGAATCGAAAGTTCTTAAACCGAATGTTGACTGCATGGTTGCCAAACAGCAGAATGCCCAGCAAAAAAATCATCGAAAGAATCTGCCCGGTAACAGTGGCAATAGCGGCGCCGGCAATTCCCATAGACGGAATTCCCATCCATCCAAAGATAAAAATTGGGTCTAGGATGATGTTTGTAATAGCGCCGATGAGCTGAGCAATCATGGGAAAAATCATGTTCCCGGTTGCCTGCAGCGTCTTTTCCGCCGCTACTTCGATCAGAATGCCAAAGGAAAACACACAGGCGATAGACAAATACTGGTCGCCCATGGCGATAATGGTCGGGTCGTCGGAAAAGGCGGCAAAAAAGGGCTTTGTAAAAAACAGACCAAAAATCAGAAACAGCAGCCAACTGAGAGCTCCTAAAATCAGTCCATGGGTCGCCGCGTGATCCGCTTCTTCCTGCTTTTGTTCCCCAAGTCGCCGGGAAACCAGAGAGTTGATGCCCACACCAGTTCCGACTCCTACCGAAATCATCAGCATCTGGATCGGAAAGGCCAGCGAGACAGCGGTCAGAGCCGACTGGGAATACCAGGAGACGAACATGCTGTCCACAATGTTATAAAGCGCCTGTACCAGCATGGAGAGCATGGCGGGCAGCGACATGCTGATAATCAGCTTCATCATGGGGGTTGCCCCCATCTTATTTTCCTTAAATCCTTCCATAATCACACTCCTCAAAATGCCTTTTCGACAATAGAAGGGCAGGTCTAAAACCTGCCCTTGAATGATTGTTCCTATTCATTCTCAATGTTATCCATTATAAAAGAATTAATAAATATTTGCAAGTATCTGACCATCGCTGTCGATGATTTCTCCCAATCGGAGAATACAGGAAGGAAAATAGAGCTAATTTTATGCATTTTGTAACAAGCTGTTTGCTTTTCTATTTTGTCGATGTGTGGTATAATATCCACAAATGGCACACAACGTGTGCCATGCGCCGAAGGCGCAAAGTTTTGTATTACAAAACTTTTTGTGGATGATTATCACCATAGCAAAACGGCTGAAGCCGTTTTATGCCGCTG
>CABUOE010000126.1 GCA_902493155.1 uncultured Eubacteriales bacterium | reverse complement strand
GAAACTCCGGGAGGGCTTCGGCCCCTGGACAAATTCCTCCAAAGGGGCGGCGCGGAAGCGTCGGAGACGTAAGTAGAAAAAACTGGGTGTTTGGGAGAGAGAACTGTGAAGAAAGAGAAAAAAACTCCGGAAAGACAGGAAAAAACCTACGACATCGAAGAATACCGCCGCAAAAAGCAGCGGAAAAAGTGGCGTAACCGGCTGATTACCGGGCTTGCCATCGTTGTCATCCTCGTAGGGGTGGCCGCGGGCATTTATTTCTATCAAAACTACGATTTGCAGGGCCTGATGGAGAGCGCCAAGGGTTCAAGCGACAGCGAGGGCACCGGTACTTTGGGCCAGAGCTTTCCCGTTTCCCTCACCGGCATTACCCCTTTGTCCATTAGCCAGTCGGGGGACAACCTGGTACTGCTGACAAACGAGGAGGAAATGCTCTACAGCGGCGGAAACGCCGGGCATCACTTCAACCATCGGTTCACAAACCCGGTGGTTCAGCAGGCGGGGGGCAGGATTCTCACCTACGACCGGGGAGGCTATGGCTACCGCATTGACAGTGGCTCCGGCCTCCACTTAAACAGCCGGATGGAGAACATCATCCTCACCGGTACCATCAGCGAGAAGAGAAGCTACGCCATTGTCACCAAGGAGGCCCGCTACGCCGGAAGCGTCACTGTTTACAGCAAGGGAAACGAAGAAATCCTCAAGTGGTACTCGGCGTCGGAACAGATTGCCGACGTGGCTATCTCCCCCGACGACCGGTATCTGGCGGTGGCCTGCGTAGGCTTTGAGGGCGGGGTGCTCAGTTCGAAGCTTTACATCATCGATCTCAAGCGCCAGAGCGAGGAAGCAAAGGCGGTTATTACCTTTAGCGGCGCTCTGCCGATAGCTCTGGATTACAAGAAAAACGGCCAGATACACCTGGTCACCGACGTGGGGGTAGGCATCGTCTCCAAGGACTTTTCCTCCCAGCGGACAGCGGCCTATGCAAACGGCCTTTACCAGTACCACTTTACAAGCGACCGCACCTATGTCCTCACCACCGACGGGAACTCGGTATCCTGCTCCATCCTCATGACCGACGGGGAGACGGAAAAGGTTACCAACTTAAACGGCGAGGTGCTGGACGTTTCCGATAACGGGAAAAACCTGTTTGTTTTAGGAAAAAGCGTCATCACCGTGCTGGACCGGGAGCTTGCTGCCATTGGCACTCTCAAGGTTTCAAACGACGTGTACGGCATCGAGGCCGTCGGCGGGAGCATCTACCTCTTAAGCAGTAACGCGCTGGACGTGATGAGCGCCGACCCGGAAAAAGCGGAGCAAAGCGCTTTGGCCTCTGAGTCCGCCGTTTCCCAGTAGACAGAAAGGAGCGCGCCATTGAACATCACTGCAATCGTTCTCGACCTGCTGCTCGTAGCAGCAGTCATCTATTATTTCGGCCACGGCTGGCGCAAGGGCTTTTTGTCCACCCTCGTCCACGTGGTGGGATACGTGCTGGCATGCTGCGGCGCTTATATTGGCAGCCGGGCTTTAGCTGAAACCACCTACCAGCTCTTTATCCGACAGAAACTTGTCCAGTCGGTCAGCGACGCGCTGCAAAGTTCCGCCGCCTCTGCCGACGTGACCGCCTCCATCGGAGCGGTGCTGGAAACGGTACCCAAGGTGATCAGCGGTTTTGTTACCACCTTTTTTGGCGGCATGGAGGGCCTTGCAAAAGAGTTTGGCAGCACCCTGTCCGGCGCTGCCGACTCGGTGAGCGCCACCATCGCCGACCAGATGCTCTATCCCATCATCTACACGCTGCTGCAGGCGCTGTTTTTCCTGCTTTTGTTCTTCGCCATCATGATCATCGTCCGGTCGCTCTCCAAGGTGTTCCGCGGCGTGCGCCATATTCCCCTCATCGGGCCTGTGAATTCGCTTTTAGGCGGTGTGCTGGGACTTGTACAGGCCGCGGTTATCGTCCTCATCGTAGTGATGGCGTTAAACCTCCTCATCGGCGTCACCGGGGACAGCATCCCTTGCCTCAACAACGAGGCCATCTCGAAAACCTACCTCTTTCGTTATGTCTACGACTGGAATCCCATCGGCGGCGTTTCAGCGAGCCTGGGGGATCTGGGGCTTTCTGCCCTCAATCTGCCGCCCATTGGATGACGAAAGCGGCTCTTTTCTGTGTTGTTCCGGGCCGATGTGGGCATCGGCCCCTACAGCCTGTGCATTGCCCTTTATTCAGCCAGAAAGGATGGATGTTACTCTATGAACCTGCCAAACACCCTCACCATTGTGCGCCTCATTTTGGTGCCGGTTTTTGCAGACGCCTATTTTCTCTTGCCGGAGCAGTATTTTTACCTGCCGGCGGTGGTTTTACTGCTGTCGGGGCTCACCGATATGCTGGACGGGTATTTTGCCCGCCGCTTCCACCAAATCACCCCTCTGGGGCAGTTTCTCGACCCGGTGGCCGACAAGCTCACCATGTTTACCGTCATCGTCTGCCTTTCGGTGAACCATCGGGCGATTCTCATGCTGTTTCTCATTTTCGTTGTGAAGGAAGTGGCCCTGGCCCTCATCGGCCTTATCCTCCTCAAAAGCTGGCGCAATTCCATCCCGGCCAAGTGGTACGGCAAGGTGACCACCATTCTCCTTTACCTGCTGCTTTGTGCGGTGCTTCTCTTCCCGCAGATGTCGGAAACGCTGCTGTTTTACCTGGCGCTCATCCCCGCTGCCTTCATCATTCTGTCATTTATTTTTTACTTAAAAGAGATTATTAAAAGAAAAGATGCATTATAATGATAAGAGGGGAATTCTAAAGAAGGCGTGCTGAAAAATTGACGCCTTTTGCAGCAATTTTCTGTCGCGCTGGCGCCGGAAAATGACAGTCAGTGTATGGCTCAATTGCCGCAGTCGTTTGGAAACCCGATGACAGAGGATTTTCCATCGCCCCTCATTTACTTTGCTGAAAACGGGATCATCCCGTATCATAAAAGGCCTCCCCGACAAGTGGGACGGCCGGGTTTCCCCCAGTGGGAAACAGAAAGGAACTAAACTGCCCATGGATATGTTGTGCTGTAAATGCAAAAAACGGCCGGCAATGTTGTTTGTCGCGAAATTTGACGGAAAGGAAATGGTCAACGAAGGCTACTGCCTCAAATGCGCGTCCGAATTAGGGCTGCCCCAGGTGCAATCTATGATGGACAGCATGGGTATCACCCCAGAGGACTTAGAGAACTTCGACGAGCAGCTTGACGGCCTCGACAACGGGATGTTCGAGTTGGGCGGAGCCGAGACCATGCCGCCTTTCATTCAGAAGATGTTTGGAAACATCGCTCCCAGGGACGAGGAAGGGGAGGACGGCTTCGATGATTCATCCCCGCCCGCTGAAATTCCCGACGAGGAGCCCCGCACCTCCCGCACCCAGAACAAGAAAGAATCCCGCAAGGACCGCCAGAAACGCAAGTATCTGGACAATTTCTGCACCAACTTAAACGAAAAAGCCAGAGAACATAAAATGGACCGGATCGTCGGCCGTGACGCCGAGATTTATAGGGTCGTCCAGATTCTGAGCCGCCGGCAGAAAAACAACCCCTGCTTGATCGGTGAACCGGGCGTCGGCAAAACCGCCATCGCCGAGGGCATCGCCCAGAAAATCGTCAGCGGCGACGTGCCCTTCCGTCTGCTGGACAAGGAAGTTTACCTTCTCGACCTGACGGCCTTAGTGGCCGGAACTCAGTTCAGGGGCCAGTTCGAAAGCCGGGTCAAGGGCCTCATCGATGAGGTGAAGGCCAAAGGAAACGTCATTCTCTTTATCGATGAGGTGCACACTCTTGTGGGCACCGGCGATTCCGAAGGTTCTATGAGCGCCGCCAACATCATGAAACCCGCTTTGTCCCGCGGCGAAATCCAGGTCATCGGCGCCACCACCTTCGGGGAGTACCGCAAGCACATCGAAAAAGACTCCGCCCTGGAACGCCGTTTCCAGCCGGTCAAAATCGAAGAACCCACCATCGCGCAGACGGTTGAGGTGCTCAAAGGCATCCGGGAATACTACCAAAACCACCACAAGGTGCTCATCCCCGACGAAATCGTCAACGCCTGCGCAAACCTGTCCGAGCGGTACATCACCGACCGGTTTTTGCCCGACAAAGCCATCGATTTGCTGGACGAATCGGCGGCCTGCGCCTCCATCAAGAGCACGGTGCTCACCGACTGCGAGAAATTAAACAAGCGCCTCAAGGAGCTTTACGACCGGGAAGCCCAGCTGGAAGGGGAGACCGAAAATCCCGACTACGAGGCCATCGCCAAGACTAAGGGCGAAATCATCATGGTGAAGGAGCAGCTCAAAGAGCTGGAGCCCAAGGTCAAGGACGTGAAAGTCACCATGGAGGACGTGGCCAAGGTCATCGAGCTTTGGACCGGCATCCCCGCGGAAAAGGTGAGCCGCAACGAGGGCGAAAAGCTCCAGGAGCTGGAAGATGAACTGAAAGCAAAAATCATCGGTCAGGACGAAGCCATCGAAGCCGTCGTCAAGGCCATCCGCCGCTCCAAGGTGCGGCTCAACGTGAAAAAACGCCCCGCCTCCTTCATCTTTGTCGGCCCCACCGGCGTGGGCAAAACCGAGCTTGTCAAGGTGCTGGCCGAAGGGCTCTTCGACAAAGTAGACCCCCTCATCCGGGTCGACATGTCGGAATACATGGAAAAGCACACAGTTTCCCGTTTGGTCGGGTCGCCTCCCGGCTACGTGGGCTTCGACGAGGCGGGCCAGCTCACCGAAAAGGTGCGCCGCCGCCCGTACTCGGTGGTGCTCTTCGACGAGATCGAGAAGGCCCATCCCGACGTGATGAACATCCTCCTGCAAATTCTCGACGTGGGCCGCATCACCGACGCTCAGGGCCGCACCGTCAATTTTGAAAACACCGTCATCGTCATGACCTCCAACGCCGGCTCCAACGACAAAAGCGGCATCGTCGGCTTCAACAAAGACGAAAAGGCCGTCACCAAGGAAAAGGCCATGAAGGGTCTGTCTAATTTCCTGCGGCCGGAGTTTATGGCGCGAGTCGACGAAATCGTCGTCTTTAATCCCTTGACCCGCGAAAACCTCAAGGACATCGCCAAGCTCATGCTGGAGGAAATGCGCAAACCGCTGGAAGATTTGGGCCTGGGCCTCAAATACGACGACAAGGCGCTTAATGTGCTGGCCGACAAGTCCCAAAACGGAAAATTCGCGGCCCGCGACCTCCGCAGCACCATCCGCCGGGAGGTGGAAGACAAGATTTCGATGCTCGTCATCTCCACCATGAAGAATAAGAAGGAGATTTTTGTCAGCGCCGATGGAAGTGACATCGTCGTTTCGATGATTTAGCCCGTAACCGAAATATACCGCCTGGAACAGAGGATTCCGGGCGGTTTTTTGCGTCCAAAAGAAAACCCCGGCAGACGGAAAATTCCAGCCTGCCGGGGTTTTCTACCATAAGTGATGCACAATCCTTGAAAGGACGGTGACCTGTGGGAAGATGATGGCGCGTTTTAAGGGGCGTCATTCAGCTTTTTGCGCGCCGCGATGTTGATGGGGCGCAGGCCGTTGTCGAAGCCGTAACGGACGGCGGGATAGGAGCCGCCATAGTCGTGGCTTTTGCTGAAATAGACCATGTAATAGGACTGGTCGATGATGTAGCGCCGGAAGTCGAAATCGGGGGCGTTGTCTTCGTGGTACAAGCCAATCACCCGGTCAAAACAAATTCTGTATTCGTCGGCGCGGAAGACGTCGGTAACAAAAATTGTCTGAAACGGGATGTAGTAGTGGCGTCTGTGGAGGGTGAGCAGCGTCCGCAGACAGGCTTGTTCAAAGGGGGCCAGGCCGCAGAAGAAAAAGCGGTTGATGCCGTGGGCAAGAAGGGTTTCCAGTTCGAACTCGATGGTGGGCTCGTAGCCTTTTTGCAAGTTGCGGCGGCCGATGATGCAGCAAGTACGGTTTTTAGCGGTTGTCATTGCGGTCAGGTGAATTTGGAGGGGCTATGGGCTCGTATTCCACACCGTTTTTATCTAAAAGATCCCCAATTGCTTCGTCCAAAAGCCGGGACATAGGAATCCGGCAGTCAGTTGCATAGTGATAAAATGCCTTGTATACTCCTAAATCCACTGATGAGGATAATCGATGCCTATATTTCAAATCTTTGTCCATAGTTCAACCTCCCTACTATATTTTATTATAATAGAGTATTTATTCAAATACAATTCACATAAGTTGCATAATGTTATTAAGCTGATTAAGGTAAAAAAAGAAGTGAGCAAAAAATCGACTCCTTTTTACATTTTTACCTCTCTATTCTATACCAAATTTGTCGTGGGGTCGGTTGTAAAAAAGGGACAAAACAAAATTTTTTTTGAGACAGTTGTAGGGGCGGATAAAGTATCTGCCCCCACTGTTTTAGGTATCAGCAGGTGATTGTTTTGTGGTACTCCTTATCCGTTGTAAATTTCTTCTCGTTCAGTCGCCGGGACCCGCCCCGGCAGGCGGCTTAAGGGGCTGTCTTGTCAGTCCCTTAAGAATCCGACCGCGGGGGGAGGGCTTCATTTGCGGGGGTCGAACCCTAGGAGTCGCCCTCCCCTGCCACCCCTCGTGCCTT
>CABUOE010000125.1 GCA_902493155.1 uncultured Eubacteriales bacterium | reverse complement strand
CAGATGAGCAGGTTCATCCCAGGCCCCCGTTCCTTTTTACCGCCGTCCGCACCGCTGCCCATCCGCTTTGCGATGAGCCGCCCCTGGTCGAGAAGCTCCTGTTCTGAGCCGTTGTTGCGGAGAATGTAGTCGGAGCGGAGAATGTAGAACCGGTCGTTATGCTGGGCGGACATCCGGTCCTCGGCTTCCTTGGAGGAAAGACCGTCCCGGCGCATGATCCGCTCTTTCCGTAGCTCCGGGTTTGCCAGCACCGATACCTTGCAGTCGCAGAGGCGCTGGGCGCCGCTCTCAAAGAGAGTGGGGGCATCCAAAAGAATTTTTTGTTCCCCTGCCTCCTGTAATTCCCGGATCTGCCCCTCGATCTTCTCGATGATGGGCGGATTCATGACGGCGTTTAACTTTTCCAGCTGTTCTTTATCAGAAAAGGTCTTGGCGGCTAAAAGGCGACGGTCGAGGGTGCCGTCAGGACACAAAATTTCGTCTCCGAACACGGCGCAGAGCCGCAGGAGAACGTCCGGGTCGGCAGAGACAGACCGGGCAACTTTGTCCGCGTCAATGACGGCATAGCCCATCTCGGCGAAAACTTTGGTCAGGGTGGATTTGCCGGCTCCGGTCTGCCCGGTGAGTCCGACCACCACTTCTTTTTTCTTCTGTGACAGGAAAATCCCTCCTTTTCATCGCTGTTAGGGGTCGATGTCCACATCGGCCCGGCAACGGAACGGAGAACGTGCGGAAAAGGCGCAGTCAACGCCAGTCGCCGTATCTCACATATCATGTCAGACGGGATTTCCGTCCTTGTTGACCACGGTGAAGCCCGCCGCCCGCAGCAGCCTGTTGTACACGGCCAGTCCGATACCGTCTTTTTGCGGCGCGCGGACGTAAACGGTTTTGGCCCCCAGCTCGTCGCAGCGGCGCAGGCTGTCAAAGAGCACCTTTGCCTGAGACGACTGGTCCCCCTGAATGCCGAAGGAGAGGGTGGGGACACTTAACAATACTTCCTCCCCATCGAAAACCATGGCGTAGACACCGTTTTCCCGCCGGGCGTTGACAAATTCGGCGAAATCGGTAAGGGAAGCGTCGACGATGATCACCTTGGCCTTGGGGGAGTAATGCTTATACTTCATGCCGGGGGAGGCGACTTTCGTCCCCGCGTCCAGCTGATGGAGCACCCCGTCGTCGATTTCCACCGGGGCGAAGGCCCGAAGCTGCTCTACGGTAACGCCGCCCGGTCGCAGCAGCTGGATTCTGTCGTCTTTGACGGCGATGACGGTGGACTCTAAGCCCACGGCGCACTCCCCGCCGTCGATAATCAGAGGGATTTTCCCCTGTAAGTCGTCGTAGACGTGGGAGGCCTTCGTCGGGCTGGGACTGCCGGATAGGTTGGCGCTGGGGGCGGCTAAGGGCAGGCCGCTTTCTCTGATAATGGCCTGTGCCGCCGGGTGAGCGGGGAAGCGGATGCCAACGGTAGGAAGACCCGCCGTCACCTCGTCAGAGAGGCAGGCGGCTTTCGGCAGCACCATGGTCATGGGGCCAGGCCAGAAGGTCTTGGCCAGCTCGTAAGCCAGCTTCGGCGGGTTAGAGGTCAGCGTTTCCATCATCGCGAGGCCACAGATGTGAACGATGAGGGGATTGTCCTGGGGACGGCCCTTGGCGGCGAAGATTTTCCGTACCGCGGTCGGGTTTAAGGCGTCCGCCGCCAGCCCGTAAACCGTTTCGGTGGGGAGGCCGACCAGTTCGCCTTCCTGTAAAAGGGAGGCGGCCCGGGCGATGCTTTCCGGGGAGGCGGGGAGAAGCTGGGTTTCCATAAAAAGGTCATTCCTTTCTGGGAATCGGGTAAAAATCCACTGAAAAGCAAAAACACTTTACAGCAAGAAAACAGCTTGACACTGGGATATTTTAAAGATGTCTAAAAATCCGGCGCCATAAGGCAGGAGATGGTGGAAATGGTTTCGGGAAAACGAGGGGTGGAGCAGAGCCCCGCCCCTGCTTCGACCCGAGTGGGCAATCAAAAGAGGTCCCCGTTTTATCCTTCGGCCTGGGCAGCCAGCAGTTCCGCCTGGTGGGCGGTGATGAGGGCGTCGATGACCTCGTCGATGTTGCCGTTTAAGAAATCCTCCAGCTTATAAATGGTCAGGCCGATGCGGTGGTCGCTGATGCGGCCCTGAGGGTAGTTGTAGGTGCGGATCCGCTCGGAGCGGTCGCCGGTGCCCACCTGACTTTTCCGCTCGGCGGCGACGGCGGCTTCCTGCTCCCGAACTTTGGCCTCGTAGAGGCGGGAGCGGAGCACCTTCATGGCTTTTTCCTTGTTCTTCATCTGGCTGCGCTCGTCCTGACATTCTACCACCACGCCGGTGGGCAGGTGGGTGATGCGGATGGCGGACTCGGTTTTGTTGACGTGCTGGCCGCCCGCGCCGCTGGAACGGTAGGTATCAATCTGGAGGTCAACGGGGTTGATCTCAAATTCCACCTCTTCGGCCTCGGGGAGCACCGCCACTGTGACGGTGGAGGTGTGGACGCGGCCCTGAGTCTCGGTCTCGGGAACCCGCTGAACCCTGTGGACGCCGCTTTCAAACTTCAGGCGGGAATAAGCTCCCTCGCCGTCGATGCTGAAGGAGATTTCCTTAAAGCCTCCCAGCTCGGTGGGGTTGGCGTTAATGACTTCCACCTTCCAGCGCTTTGACTCAGCGTACATGGTGTACATGCGGTAGAGGGAGTTGACGAAAAGTGCTGCCTCCTCGCCGCCGGCACCGCCGCGGATTTCCACGATGACGTTTTTGTCGTCGTTGGGGTCCTTGGGGAGAAGAAGGATCTTCGCCTCCTCCTGAAGCCGGTCGATCATTTCCCGGCTCTCATCGTACTGCTCCTGCAAAAGCTCCTTGAAGTCCTTGTCGAGGCCGCCAGCTTCCAACATGGTCTTGGCTTCCTCGAAGTCGTCGGAGGCTTTTTGCAGCTCCTTGTACTTCTCGACGATGGGGGTCAGATTTTTGTATTCCTTCATAAGATCCCGGTAAAGATTGTTGTCGTTTATCACGTTGGGATCCATGAGTTTTTGGTTGATTTCATCGTAATGGTCCGCGATGAGTTTTAGTTTTTCTAACATAATTTACCTCCAAAAAATGAAAAGGGAATGTGGGATGGACGCCGGGGAACGCTTCTATAGAAAAGACAGAAGCAATGTGCTTGTTCGAAAGAGAGAACAGCCGCGCTTTCTAGGTAAACTGTGGTGGCCCTTTCGGGTTACCGGATTTTTGAAGCGGCGTTTTCTATGCTTTGAAACAGGCGCTAATCCTCGCCGCTTGATTCCACCCGTTTGACGCCCTTCTCCGCTTTGGAGCGAGGAATCATGATTTCGTGGCCGCATTTTTGGCAGCGGAGCTTGAAGTCCATGCCGATCCGCAGCACCGAAAAGCGGTTTTCGCCGCAGGGATGGTTCTTTTTCATGATGAGGGTGTCTCCGACTTTGATATCCATTGCGGCACCTCCTTTGCCGGATGATTGGTTATGGAAAATTTGTCCATACTTTTATAGTATACCACGGTTTGGCGGCAGTTGGCAAATTTTTTTAATAACAAATGCTGAATTTTTCAAAAACGAAAGCAATCCCCTGTTTTTGGCTGGAATAACCGGACACAAAGGGGCGAAAATACAAATGTATCGGAAAAAGCGAAAAAATCGTTTAAAATAAGTAAAAATAGGGGATTTTAAGGAAATCGGCCCTTTGCAGGAGCGGCAGGGACGGCCGACTGGGAAGAGAAAGGATGAGAGATATGAAGGTTTACGCGCAATTTGACACTATTGACGAGGCCGAAAACGCTGCCCGGGACCTGCGGCGGCACTGCGAGGGGATCAAGGCGGTGAAAATCCGCTACCGGGAAATCGGAACAGTGGCCCCAGATTTACCGGTGTCGTCTTTCGCGCTGTTTGACAGCGGCGATTATTCGCTCAGCGGCAACGGCGCCCACGGCGTCAGTGAGAGTTTTTCCCCGGCGGTGTACTTTGATTCGGATTTCGCCGATCTGCCCACCAGGGAGATGCTGGACGGGCCACAGGGCCGGGTGGACTGCTCCATGGACGTGGCGGTGGAGGATTATTCCGCCGACAGCGTGGCCCATGTGCTGCGGTCAGCCCACGGAAGAAAAGTAAGTGTTTTGGGATAGATGCAAAAACCCCTGGTGAAAACCGGGGGTTTTTTGTCTGAAAAATTTTTTAATTAGTGATATATCATCCTCATTTTAGAAATCAGTGCGTTATGATATATTTCGGAGAAGTTTTATGACCCGGCTACAAAAAGTATTATGCAGAATCAGAGTGCAGGTGATGAGATGCGTCCCGTAAAAATCCCCACAATTCCCCCTACCGTTCCAAAAACGGTTCGTTTTCCGGTCAACATAATTGAAGAAGTGGAAAAGGCCATTTGCGGAAAAGAGTGTACCTTTAGCGCCTTTGTCGTGGAAGCGGTGAAAATCATGCTGGAGATGCTGGATGAGACGGAATCCCCTGATGCAGATGAAAACTGACCCGCCGATTGTGCATCGGTAGGATTGCAGGCGGATGATGAATCTAATGCGACAGCATTCGATTTTGCCCCGCCTTTACGGATTCCCCGGAAGGTTTTGGAAGGAAGGCGGGGCGATGTGGGCATCGCCCCCCTACATTTTCCGCGGCGTCCTATCCGTAGGGGCCAATGCCCACATTGGCCCGCGAAAAGCAAGACGTTTATGGCAACAGGGACTGATGCAGAAACAAAACCCAATAACAACAAAAACAGACGAACCATATCCGGTCCGTCTGTTTCATTTTATCCATCAAATTATGCCGCTTTATCTGCGCTTTTGGTTTCCGCGATGTATTGTTCCACCTGTTTCTCATAAACGTTAAAGCTGGTGTTGCCCGCCTCTAAAAGCACCCGATGAAACTCCACGGAGTCGAAGGCGTCGCCCAGGGCCTCCTGGGCCTGGGCGCCCATGTTCTCAAAATAGAGGCTACCGGCGTAGTAACTGAGGTAGTTGCCGGGGCTTTCGAGGCAGAGGTCGTACTGGGAATTGGAGGCTTCCAGAGTGATGTCCTCACTGAGCCGCTCTTTGAGGAATTTCCAGGCTTCCTCCCGGCTCCAGCCGTCGTAGTGGATGCCGATATCCAGAAGCCCGATGACACAGTGGGTGTACTGCTGGTTATACCACCTAGCGTCGGTGGCGGTGCGGTATTTCTCCGGGATGTAGCTCATGGCGTAACCCTCGGCGTAGTTGGCCCAGCCTTCCGCAGAACCGGCAAACTCCACAAGGGAGCGGACGGCGGGGAAGTCCATCGTCTTGTAAAAGGTGTACTGGTACATGTGGCCGGGGAAGCTCTCGTGGGCGATGGTGCGGTAGTTGCTTTGGTCAAAGACGCCGTTTAGCTGGATGACCTGCAGTTCAGAGGGATCAGCGTCTGCTTTTGGGGTCCGGTAGGAGGCGGGGCTGTAGTTTTCGCTCATGGATTCGGGAACCTGCTCCACCTTGTAGCTCGGCATGGGAATCTCCGGGAAATCGGCCTTGGAAGCCTCATAAAGATAGGAAATCAGCTCTTCCGCCGAAGAAAGGTCGGTGTAAATGACGTTTCCGTTTTCGTCCAGAATCCGCTCTTCGTCCTTGTTGTCCCAGATGGTGTGGAACATGGCGATGTAATTTTGCACCATGGCCTTTGATAGCATCAGGCGGATGTCCTCGATACTGTCGTCAGTGCCCACCTTCGCCTGCATCAGCTTTTGGTAGTAGGCTTTGCCGTCGGGCTGGTTTGCGAGGCCGCCGTCCGGGGTTTTCACCGTGATGGCCTCCAGTTCCCGCTGGAGGGTCCGATAGGCGTTTACAAGGTCGTTTTGGACGAGCTTTTTGTTCTTTTCCTTGGCGGCGGTTTTTTCCGCAGAAGTGAGGAAGGTCACTTCGTCGATTCGCTCATCGAAGGATTCCAGGAGGTAGTCAGTGGAGTTATTCACAAAGTTTTTGCACTGCTGGATGGTGTCCTCCATGATAGCGGCGGTGAGGCCCACCCCTTTCTCCTGGCGGAGCTGCTCGTTTTCCGCATATTTCACGAAGGTTGCCTTGGCGGTTTTAAGCAGGTTAAAGTAGCTGTCCAGGTCCTCTTTTCTGTTGAAGGTAAACTGCATCAGGTACATGGGGAGATTGGCCTGAGTGCTCAAAAATCCGCCTAAATAGTTGTTGTCCTGGTAGGCGTAGGGGATGAGGGCCTTATGGAGGGTGAGATAGTCTTCTAGCGTGTCGTATGTAATCTGCTGGCTCTCGGTGAGCTTGTTGTAATCAAACTCATGAAGGGCCTGGAGCAAAGCGTCGTATTCCTGTTCTCCTTCCTTATAAAGCTCCCGGGAGGAGACGTAAGGCAGCTCTAACAGGGCAGTTTTGTCAAATCCGAAGGCCTCCGGGTCGTTGAAGCTTGTATTGACGCCCAGGTTTTGCGAGGACATCATGAGGGAGGGGAGGGCGTCCAGAAATTCATCGAACTGCTCCGACTGGGAGGAGGGAGCGGAGGTAAAGGACATCATGGACAGGGAGAGGACGACGGCTGTGGCAGCCGCGGCAAAGCGTCTGAGTTTGGTCATCGGAAAACCTCCTGTATTTTAGCGGTTGGACGGATGTTTT
>CABUOE010000124.1 GCA_902493155.1 uncultured Eubacteriales bacterium | reverse complement strand
TCATTTAGGTTTGACCATTGACGGAATTGTGGAACGTAATGATTCTGTCTTGTACGCGGTAATCGATATGCTGATGCAGGGGAGCGAATACCTCAAGCCTCAGGAATTCGATATTGTGAACAACATTGTCGGTATCTCAACTGAGAACGAGCCAATCATCATCCGGGACCCCTATCCCCTCGCCGATGTTCCTGTCTATTATAGTGATGCTCTTTTCAACAATCGGCCATACGACAAATGTGAATCTCAGATTTCTGAAGACAGACGCTTGGATATGGTCTTTTCGTACTATAAGCGTTATGGTTATGAGGACGTTGCCGACTTCGACAGCATCAACAACCTCGCTTTGCTCTCACATTTGTATACGAACGCAGTCCTTTCGATGGCTACCTATGTGAACGAGTATACCGTGGACATGCTGCCGGACAAGCCGCTGATTGAGAATACTCCGAACATGTGGTCCTGGTGGCCAAAGCCCATCTCACCCAAATATACGACAGAGTTTCTGAAAGATACGCTGCACCATCGCCGCAGAACTCTTCCCGCCAACGGTGCATTGTTTCAGTTTGATGCCTGCCAGCTGATACAGGAAATTAAGCTGAAAGAGACTTGCCGCGACAACGAGATTGTGTGTCTGTATAAAATCGTAACCAAGTTCGGTGACCTGGCCGGATACTATAACACAAGCACCGAGTGGTTTTATATTTTGACTGACCGGGCTCAATTTCCAGAGCTGGTTGACAGCGTCACGAATCTGATTCTCTGGCTGTACACTTCTCTCGCCTGTGATTTGCCGGATGTCCTGCCCACTGATGCGTCGTTCCGGTCTTCGTTTGTGACACACGCGGATGCTCCATTCAGGATTCGTTGTCTGATGATTGGCGGAAAGCCCCGCGATTATCGCAAGAAAGGCAATGATGACGACGAGCCGCTGCGGGTGTTCGACAAGTCCAAATATGATGCTTCGTCCAAAAACATCAATGGTTTCATTCGCCACCTGCCTGCCGGACAGAAAGCAAGCGAACGTGCCATCCTGATAGCTGAAAGCTATGGCTATGAGCTGAAGAGTGATGAAACCTATGTAACGCCGTTCGTTAGAAGGCAGTGGCTGAAAAAGAAAACTGAAGAATAAAGAAAAGCGCCCACCGAAAAATGGTGAGCGCTTTTATTTTTTCATTCCAAAAAGCCGGAGAGTTTTCCCATTCCAGAAAACTTTTTCCAAAAATGCCAAAAGTTTTCTGACCTCAGAAAAGTTTTGCTGCTATTCCAGAAGTTTTTTGGTTTCGGAAAATCATGCGACTATCATTGGGGGTTCACTATCGGCGTTGCAGTTCTTGCCTGCGGGTCAATAGAATAAGTGGCATCAATGTATACCGTATTGTTCCCTGTGTCTTTTCTCACAAAAACTGGCATTACAATTTCTGTGATGGATGTTGGGTCGTTGCCATTTTCTGCGTAGGTTTCGGCATATTCCTGCCAACGGATATCCACGTAGGCATTAGAATGTGGTTCCAGCAATGTTGTTCCTCCCGGGGTACACTCAAAGCCATTGATGGAGCCTTTATCCAAAATGATATCGATACGGTCGTTGGTTTTGTTTTCGTAGTAGGCTTTTGCTGTGTAGCCCATGAAACTATCAGAATAAAATCCGCAAACGACCATGCTGCAGGCATCATTGTCGAACAGCACAATATCCGTGGGCTGAATCTCGTGTTTTGGTTTTGTCGCTTTCCTCCGGTATCGGCATCGATATAGTTGACCACAACACGCGGGTCCGATACGCCACTGTAATACTGGTATGCTGCGCCGCAAAAGCGTAGGTGAGTGCTGACAAGCCGTCCCAGCTTCCCTCAAACGCCTCGCGGTCAACCTTTACCGTGAATTCTGTGACATCGTCATTATATGGCAGCCTTTCTCTTTAAGCTGCGTTTCTGTTATTTAATATTTGCTTTTTATTGCTGTGCAGCTTCCAACAAGAATCTGGCCTTTTCCTGAACTGCATGTTCCAGCATCTTGAGCCGCTCATCACCGAGATTATACCGACTATGCTTTTTGAACTTGAAAGTCAGCAAATGCCGCAGCTCCTGTTTCTGTTTGGGTCCCATAACATGACAAGCGACTTCATCGAAGTTTGCATACAGAGCTGGAGACAATGTCTTTTCCTGCTCGGAGAGATTGTTCAAGTCATCATCCATAACATAACAGTACAAAGACAACCCATTATCGAAGATGGGCGCAGGCTTTAGCAATTGATTTGTGTGGTTATCTACCAGGAAGCCGAAGTTACCAAGATGTCGGTCCGTATTTCGAATCACAGCATCCAGAACCAGCATATCTGCTAGGTCATCTTTCCAACCGTGAGCGTCATACCAGGCAACAATTTGGGAAATCTTGGAGGTTTCAATAAGCGTGGATGCCGGAACGAAGGAAATATCTTTGCTCGTGAACAGCTCACAGGTGGAGCAAAGCATTCCTTTCCACTTGGAAAGTCCATAAGAGATATGGTCAATTCCCATTGCCTCAGCTACCTGTGCGGCATAGAACTCAGAGTAGGGTTCTTTGCCAGTATTGGCAAAACCGCTTGTCCCGCCCTTGTAAAGCAGAACTTTACCGTCTTTTCTACGCCATGCTTTTGGTAGCATACCATTCGTTGTGAATTCAGGAGAGGACCGGAATTTCGATGCAGGAGAACTGCCATAACCTGTAAAAGCAATTTGCGATAGCACTTGACTGAATCGATTGTCGAAAAGGTTTACCTGCGCGAAAGTCTTTGGGTCATCCGGATAAGTGACCCAATAGCAATCGGTTAGGGAGAGTCCTTTGCAGATTTGTAGGATACCGATGAAATCATTCTCGCTCAAGCCATTTTTTGATAGGAAATTCTGAGCATAAGCTCTGTTTGCAGGAATCGTCCGGTGCCGCAGCCAACGGGTCAATGATTCGTTGGTGGACTTCATACCAAGGGGTAGGTACGTCGCTTTATCTTTGTTTGTTGAGGTAATGGCAACGTCAATACCGTCAATGGTTCGTTCGGCTGTAAAATGGAGCAGGATATCATCGAATTGTTTCAGCACCAAATCCATAAAGCGCCCTCCTTTCACAAATAATTTATAGGAATATTATAGCATATAGCGCTGTTCCTCTCAATGTTTGTTTTAGCAGCACTTATGCAACTTTGACCGTCTCAAATTCCCAGGTAACGGTATCCACAATACAGAAAGACTGCGACCCGTACGGAGTCCCGTCACGATAGGTCGAGAAAGTATCACAGGAGAGCACTCCACCTTCCAGATACACTTCTTTGACTGGCGTATGCCCTACCACTTGCAGATATTTCCTGCCGCGATACAGCTGCTTTGCGTCCGAATCCAGAGAAAGCTGCGGTCGATACCAGATAGGAGAGTCCATTGTCCACATTGCGTCGCTGCCCATCTGGTTAATGGCCCTGATAGCAGCAATGATGTTCTTGCGATTCTGTGGCGCGATTTGAGACTCAACAAAGTAGTTGGAAACGCCGCCGTGCATGAAAAGCGTTTTATCGATTTT
Source organism: uncultured Eubacteriales bacterium (assembly GCA_902493155.1). Lineage (GTDB taxonomy): Bacteria > Bacillota > Clostridia > Oscillospirales > Ruminococcaceae > Fumia. Next base: position 3,120 of record CABUOE010000124.1, on the reverse strand, counting down.
GTGGATATAGGCAATTTGGCTTTTCTTTGGCAAGGCATTTGTCAACTTTTTAATTTCTTGACACACGAGTCCTCTCTTTTCCGGATGGAATCCGGTTTCCGGCTCTCCCCAAATGTAGCTCAGGTCATGGTTCCCGTAGCACCAGAGAGTATCTGGATGTTCCTTGGCAAACGTGATTGCGGTTTCATAGGTCTCCAGATACTGTGCATCACCATGTACCCCGAAATCATCTGCCAAGTCCATAAGGCAGACGGCCTTGTCCGCAATGCCCTTCTTCACGATGGCATCTGCCTGCGCAAACATCCAGGGTTTCAAATGGCAATCTGGAATGACTAAGACCTTCATGGCTCTTCACCTCTCTTTTTTGTGTTTACTATTTAGATTATATACGATTCGCACCGAACGTCGAGAATTCCGTTCTGGAGAATCATTGTGTTCGGCCGCCATGGCATCGTGCTGCCGGGCCAAGCTGAGCCACGCCAAATAATGTTGAATCGGAATTCAGTGAAATTGAATTCAACGTTTTTGAGAATACAAGAAGAGCCCCCGCCAAGCAGCGGAGGCTCGCTTTTTGTGCGGCAAAGCTCAAAGTCATAGGGGTGCTTTTTCCAAACGCCAGGAAATCTCCCTCATAGTTTGCATCGTGCCAGAAATTATTGAAATTATAGAGAATTTTTGCAAGCCATAGTGTTTACAAGTGCAGTGTTTTAGCGTATAATGTAAACAGCAGAAAGGAGGAAAGGCGATGGATATCAGCAAAAACATCACCTATTATCGTTCTCAAAAAGGCGTTACTCAGCAATGGTTGGCTGACGCAATCGATGTCAGTAAAATGAGCATTTCCCATTTTGAGAATGGTAAACGCCGTCCGGACATTGCAACCATCAAGAAAATTTGTAAAGCGCTGGATGTTACTCTTGGTAAATTCATGGCGTACAATGAGGGAGTTACTGTTTTTAATGGCTCTTTCCGTAAGTCGGACAACCTAGCCGCATCTCAGCAGGATGCTATCGTTGCTCAGATTCGCTACGCTGCACAGCGCTATTACGATGCCTGTTTGTGCGCCAATACCGTTTGTGACGCCAACACTCTACCCAAAGAGAAAATTCCTGTTTTTGAGGATGCAAACCGGTCCGCTTCCTATATGCGCAGCGTTCTTGGCCTGGCTCCGACCGGGCCCGTTGGCAATCTTACCAGCGTACTCGAAAACAAGGGCATCTATGTCGTTCTGGTCGAACAGCGTGACATGGGTGTATCTACCAAGAACTTCTCGGGGTATAATGGACTCTCCAATAAGGGCTTCCCTATCATCGCTGTAAATGAAAGTATGGTCTATGGCCGTCAGCGCTTTACCCTTGCACATGAATTCGCACATTTGCTCTTTACCAATGCTACTGAGCGGCAGATTGACGATATTGCAGGACGGTTTTTATTGCCCAGCGAAGATTTGAAACGAGAAGTTGGTAGCAAACGACCGTTTATCAGTTTTAAGGAAATCGTGTATGTCCAGAATGAATATGGAGTTTCTGAGCAGTGCATTGTTTTTCGTGCAAGGCAGGAGGAAATCATTAGTCAGCGCACTTATGATATTATCCTTAATGCCAAGGAATACCCACAAGATACTACCGATATCAGAGAATATCCTATTCGGTTGGAGCAAATTGTCTGTCGCGCTTATACTGATAATGAAATTAGCGTATCGAAGGCTGCTGAGCTGTTAAATGTAGATACCGTTAAAGCTGCAGCTATTTGTGGGGCAGAAGGAGAAAGCGCATGACTCTGTTTGCCGACACAAATAAAATAGAATGGCCTCTGCCGTATTTGGCAGGGGCCTTTTCATCCGTATTTCCCAAGCGGTCGGGCCTGAAGCAAGGCGCTCACATCGAAACTGGAAGCGTTATACACCGTTACGCCATGTTCCAGAGCGTATTTTACCGTATATGCTGTGCCTCCAGTATTTCTAGTACAATAGGAGATGCAATAGGCAGAACAATCCACTAAATGCCGGTCTCTTAAAAGATATACTCCCCTGCTTGGCTCTTTTGCTATGTAGACTATCTTGTCCACCTGCTTATCTATCTTCTCTGCGTGCCGCTGCTGTTCTAAGCTCCATTTGGAACGGTATCCCTCAAAAGGCAGAACCTCAATGATACGAATACGGGGATGTGCAGCTTTCAGGGAAACCAGCATATCTGCCATGAGGGCATCGAACCCTAAAGAGCCTCCAACGCCAAAGTAGGTGACTCCCTGCTGGATGAGTGGAATGAGCCGATGCTCTACCCTGGCTAATATTTTGAGCTGTTCTCCCTGTGGGATATCCTTGTGCCCGACAAAGCAGCAGGTCTGCTCTCGATACTTGCTATTCACAGTGACCCTCCTTTGCTTCGACGAACCACTTGTCTACCTCATAGTACAAGTATGTTTTGGCTCTTCCTATCTGGCAGGTATAGCGTACCCCAACGCCGCCGGTCTTTGAGTATTTACGCGGCAATACTTCTGAGATGCAGGTGATGTCAAATTTCTGACCTGTGTCCCAGATGACCGTCTGAGGGGTCAGAATACCTTCAGGAGAGAAATCGGCAACGACATCGATATTTTTCCGTTCTGCCAAGATTATATTTGTGGTCGTTGTGATTTTCCTTGCTCACGCTTCCCTGCGGCTCATCCGATTCTTGCCCATCTGCTCCACCTGATATCAGTCCTGCGAAACTCAAATGTATGTCACTATTATACAATGGGAAGTCCGCTTTGTGAACTGCTTTTATCAAAGCCGAATAGCCCAAGTCTCTGGTTTTGGTTACAGGAGAGTTTGCTGAGACAACCGGGTAGCCAAAAAGACAAGCTGGCAGTTGTCACAAGGCCCTGCAGACGTTCTGAACCTATCTGTTGGGACGACTGCGCTCTGCTGAGAAATCGGTATGCCTTGGCATAGATTCGTTTTGACCAGGCCATCCGTTCTGATGAACATTATGAAACCAGACTTTGGACTGATTGTTCTACCACCCCACAGCCGCCAGAAAACCGTCGCCTGCGCTCCGTTTCCGTGCGAGCCAGGAGAGAACTTACCCGCACAAAAAGAAAAAGCACCACAGAGGCTCTCTGCCCCCCATGGTGCTTATG
>CABUOE010000123.1 GCA_902493155.1 uncultured Eubacteriales bacterium | reverse complement strand
TATTCGGCGTAGAAGCTTCAAACTTTGTTGTTCTTCAGGTCACAAAAACCGATCCGGGCTTAAAGGGCAACACTGCGACAAACGCCACCAAACCCGCTGTTTTGGAGACCGGCGCTGAGATCAAGGTTCCCCTGTTTATCGACGAGGGCGAGATGATCAACGTCGATACCCGTACCGGCGAATATATGTCCCGCGCATAATTTTTGAAGTCCGGTTGATTAATGCCTAATTGGCTGCGTCATACTATACAATATAAGGAGGTCTGTAAGATGGAATTATTGGAAAAGGTTGCATATTTGAAAGGCATGCTCAACGGCATGGATTTGGATTCCGATAAAAAAGAGACCCGTCTCATCACCGCGATGATCGACGTGATCGACGATTTGGCCGCTTCTGTTACCGATTTGGAGGAAGAGACCAACGAGATGTGCGAACTCATCGACGTTTTGGACGAGGATCTGGGCGAAGTTGAAGAAGCTGTTTTCGGTGACGAAGACGAGGATGACGACTTCGAGGAGGAAATGTACGAAGTGACCTGTCCCACTTGCGGCGAGGTTCTCTGCGTCGACGAAGAAATGCTTGACGAGGGCGAAATGACCTGTCCTAACTGCGGAGAAGCGTTGGAGTTCGATCTGGACCTTGGCGAGTGCGGATGCGATGATTGCTGCGACGATCATTGCGACTGCGAAGAATAATTTTTAGTAACGTTGTTTCGGGGCGGAGTGAGATTTTCCACCGGTGGTGACAGTCTGCAAATACGCCTTGTTGCCGCTTTGGTGAAATTTCAAAACCGACAATATACCCCCAGGTGAAAAAAGGCTTCCCACTTATAGGAAATCCTACTCAGATGCGTGTTGCGCCCACAGATATTCTGTGGGCGTTTTTTATAAGCTGGGAATTCGACTTTTATCGTATTGTCCTATAAGAAAGTCTCCGAAATCCTACATAAATAGCACAAAAACAGTGGTTGATTGGAACCGCTGTTTTTTTCGGTTCTTTTTCCTATAATAAAGCGGTATTTTGCTATTTCCTGTGTAAAGTCTGTGTAAAATTTACCATAATCTTTTGCAAAGCATGTAGGGGTATGATATAATAAATGGGAACATTGTGAAGAGAAAATGAAAATAACGGAGGAAAATAATGGACATATTCAACATCATCAGCCTGGGTGGCGGCCTGGCGCTGTTTCTGTTCGGTATGAACATTTTGGGAACCGGTCTCGAAAAAGTATCCAGTGGCCGTATGGAAAAGACCCTGGAAAAGCTGACAAACAATGTATTCACCGGCGTACTTTTGGGCGCGTTGGTGACAGCGGCGATCCAAAGTTCATCGGCGACGACAGTTATTGTCGTGGGGATGGTCAACGCGGGTATTTTGAAACTGCGTTCTGCGGTGGGCGTTATTATGGGCGCCAACATCGGAACCACCGTCACCGGACAGATTCTCCGTTTGGGTGATTTGGAAAACAGCGCCAGCGCCGGAACTTTGATGCAATTTTTTAAACCGACGACACTGGCTCCGCTGGTTGCCATTATCGGTATCCTGATTTTTATGATTTCCAAACGCCCCAAACGGAAAGTGGTGGGCGAAATTCTCATCGGATTCGGCATTCTTTTTCAGGGCATGTTTTCCATGGAGGCCGCGGTAAGGCCGCTGCAGGAATCGGAAATACTCAAATCGGTATTTGTACAGATTCAGGATTTCCCGCTTTTGGGTGTTCTCGTCGGTGCGGTCGTCACTGCGATCATTCAGAGTTCCTCGGCGTCGGTCGGTATTTTACAGGCACTTTCCTCTACGGGCGCCATAACCTATTCCTCCGCTTTTCCCATTATTATGGGTCAGAATATCGGTACCTGTATTACGCCGCTTCTGGCCAGTATCGGTGCCAATAAAAACGCAAAAAGGGCCGCTATGGTACACCTGTACTTCAATATTATCGGTACGATTGTTTTCCTGGCTGGGGTTTATCTGATTCAGCATTTTGTCGGCTTCCCCTTTTGGTACACCAACATTGATAAGGGCGGAATCGCCAATATTCACACAATTTTTAATATTGTTGTCACTTTGCTGTTTATTCCTTTCGCAGGTGGATTGGCTCGGCTGGCCGAATGGACGGTGCGTCAGAGCAAATCCAAAACCGGCGCAGAGGAAGAGGAGACCACTCTGGAACCTTTGGACGAACGCTTTTTGGTTTCCCCCGCGCTGGCTATCGGGCAGAGCGAGAATGTGCTGGACAAAATGGGCAGCTATGCCTTAAAGAACTTCCGCGAAGTGGTTACCCTCTTCGATAAGTATGACCTGAAAACAGTGGAGCGTATTAATGAGATCGAGGACTCCATTGATAAGATGGAAGACAATATCAACAATTATCTGCTGCGGATTAACGAAGAGGAAATCACCGAGGACGAAAGTAAGGATGTTACCCTTTTACTGCGCCTCGTTTCGGAATTTGAAAGAATCGGCGACTACGCCATCAACCTGATGGAACGGGCGGAAGTCCTCTATGACAAGCAGGTCAAATTCAGTGAAAAGGCTATGAGGGAGTTTCATACCATCTGTGATGCGGTGGAGGAGATCGTCGGGATGGCTTTGGAGGCTTATCGGACAAAAGATATTTCCATAGCTGTGCATATCGAGCCGCTGGAGGAGACCATTGACACGTTGGAAGACACCTTGAAGCTGAAACATATCAAACGCCTGAAAAACGGCCAGTGTACGATCGACGCGGGATTGGTGTTCTTGGAAGTGCTGACCAATCTGGAGCGTATTTCCGACCACTGCTCCAATATAGGCGTATATCTTATCGGACATCAGAGGGATAAGGAATCTTTGAATCGCCACGAATACATCAAAAAGATGCACCAGGGCGCAACAGGAGATTACAACCAGATGATGCAGCAGTACATGGATAAGTACATGCTGGAGATTACCGGCAAAGATATGAAATAGCAATGATGCCCCAAAGGAAGCACGTTTCCTTTGGGGCATTCTGCAAAAAGGAGGCAGGAAAGCCCTGCCTCTTTTCTTGTATTTATTTGCATTACTGAAGTACGGGCATCTGGTCTAACGGGCGAATTTTTTGTATAGCCCTGCCTTCTCCAGCACCGGACGGAGCAAAGCTGCCAAAATGACTGATACAATGAGTCCCAATGTACCGTTTGCCAGAGAAATCGGCGCTTTAAAGAGAATATCTGCCCAAGCAGTTTCCACTGCACTGCCTAAGACGATATCTTTGACAAACGAGTAGCTGAGATACAAAACGGTATATCCATATATGCCGCAGGCCGCCCCTAAGACGTTGAGGGGGATGCTTTTCCCGTCCCTTCCTTTCAGGCGGGGAATCCAGCCGGCCAAAAAGCCCATGACGAACTTGTTGATGAGGGTCGACGGAGCACTGGTGGCCCAGCCGGTCAGCAGGTCGAAGATACAGGAGCCGATTCCCGCGGAAAGCCCTCCGCGTAGGCCACCGAACAGCAGTCCGGACAGCAGGCAGAAAATATTTCCCATATGAACCATCATTTTTCCCACCGGTGTAGGAATTTCAATCCGAAAATTAGTGGCTACATAACAGACTGCCGCCATTAATCCTACAACCACCAGGTCATAGACGGTAATTTTTCTTTTCTGTTTTACGTTTTGTTCCATATCCTTCACGCCTTTCTCAAATGGGCTGAAGGCATCTGTAAATCAAAGCAGACGATAACGGTCTAATGTTTGATCCTTGGTCAGCCAGGATAAGCAGGATTCCAACATGACGCCGTAGCGGGTGTCACTTCCATAACTAAAGGTGGTGCGGATAGCGATTTCTAAGAATCGCGTCGCCCGTTCAATGGCCATTGGAAGGCTATCGCCGCCCAGCATCGCTCCCACCATGACACTGGTGAAGATATCGCCTGTGCCCGGATAAGAAGCCGGTACGTAATTGCAGTCCACCCTCCAGTATTCGCCCCGCTCCCGGTCGTACCCAAGATTCGCGATTTTCCCGTCGGCTAACTCGACACCGGTAACGGTGACGTACCGGGGGCCAAGTTCGCTCAAGCGAGCCACCAAACTTTTGGCCTCGGATTGACGCATGGGCGCATTGGGATAGGGAATCCCCAGCAGAATCGACGCTTCCGTCAGGTTAGGCGTAATCATATCCGCTACCGCCACCAGTTCGTTCATTCTGCGGCACATGTCCGGGGTGTAGGTCCGGTAGGCTTTGCCGTTGTCTCCCATAACAGGATCAACCACTGCGAAAGCGTCGGGATAAGCGGCGAAATATTGCAGGCAGTGATCGATTTGATCCAGCGATCCCAAAAATCCACTATATACGCATTCAAAGTTGAGTTCCAGCTTTTTATAATGCTCCAGCGCAGGGGAAAGGTAATCGGTGAGATCCCGGAAAACCACTTCCCCTAAACCACCAGTGTGAGTAGAGAGCACCGCCGTGACGACGGGACAGACCTGAACCTTCATGGCGGAGAGGGTGGGTAGGATGACCGAAAGGGAACATCTGCCGAAACCGGACAAATCATGGATTGCAATGACGCGAGGCGGCCTTTTTAACATGATGAATATCCTCCATGAATTACAGAAACCTCAGCATCTGTAATTTATTTTAAATGAGAAAAAGCGAAGAAGCAAATTGCTCCTTCCGTTGTCTTTTTGCGATAAAATCCCACAAAATTAACAAGAGTATTATACTGCAAATTACTGCTGTTGGCAAATTTCACCGGCAAAAAGGATCATGAATCAATCAAATTAAAAGACTTTTGATAAAATGCACAAAAAATTCAAAAATATTATCACTTGATTGTAGATTCAGTAGAAAAACAACTTCCAATCATCGCCTTTATTATAAGAATAGTTTTCGGGGATAATATAATAACGGAATGCAGACGGACTCGGTTACCGTTTGTAGCTACCGTTTGAAAAATCTGGGAGGTGTTTTGATGACGAGAGGTATGAGCAATGTCGTAAAAGGAATCGCAGCCGGTATGTTGGTGGGTACCGCGGCCTATGTGGCAGGTCAAACCAGCAAAACTAAGGGCAAGCAGATGAAAAAAAAGGCTGCCAAAGCGATGAAAACAGTGGGGAACGTTTTCGAAAATATTTCTTACATGATGTAAGGGAAAAAGGCTGGCGTTGGTCCAGCCTTTTTCTATCATCCCTTTATTTTGCTTTTTTACATAAAATTTTTCTCACAAAATGGCGAATTTTACATTTTTTTCTTTACAAAATGGTTTGTCCGTGGTATATTATGGATATACGCAAATTAAGGAGCACTCATATAAAAACGCTGCTGTGTTTTTATATAAGCGCTACTTAAACGGTATTTGCTTTTCGAGCAATTGTGCCGATCCGGTGATTTTGGAAACGGATGCTTGGCTGTCGCTTCTTTCTGTTGGGGGTTAGAGACGGTGGACGGGTTTCTGTGGAAAGAGGAGCCGGAGAGAAACTTTTGTTGGGAAAGCAATTCCAATTTTTACAGAGTGCTCCTTTTGCACGCGTTATGGACATACTATTTGTATAATCGCTTATTTTTATACGGAAATATGGGGATTTCCATTTAATATGAGAATAATTTGTCGATTTTATACTTATCGTAGTATTCCAAAATGTAAATTGTGATAATTTATCACAATTTGTATATTTTATATCTTTTCATGTGTATAAAATAATACGGCAGGGCTTGGGTCACTCCCAAGCCCTGTTTCTTATGAAAACAGGTTTGTTTGCAAGAAACAGGCAGCGCTGCGGCGCTGCCTGTTTCAACCGTTACGACGCAAAGAGATTGGGAAAAAACTTGGCAAGATATCCCTGCACAAAGATGACCAAAACAATGAGGGGAAGAATATAGGTGACATAAACCCGAATCCACTTGGGGAAATGAACGCCCTTACCGGTATTGGCCTCGTCGGTAAAGTTCTTCCATCCCCAGCCGTATTTGGAGACGCAGAACAACAGGTAAACGAGAGATCCTAAGGGCAGCAGGTTATTGCTGACGATAAAGTCCTCCAGATCCATAATATTGCTGCCTGTGCCTAAAGGCTGGAAGCCGCTCCAGACGTTGAAACCCAGTACACAGGGGATGGACAGCAGTGCGATGAGGATTCCATTTATTAGTACTGCTTTTTTCCGGCTGCATCCGGTGAGTTCGGTGGACATGGCAATAATATTTTCAAATACCGCAATAATAGTTGTCAGGGCGGCAAACGCCATAAAGATGAAGAACAGAGAACCCCAGATGCGTCCTCCGGGCATGGCGTTAAAGATGTTGGGGAGGGTGATGAAAATCAGGTTAGGACCGCTGTCCGGCTTCACATTGAAGGCGAAGCAGGAGGGGAAAATAATAAGACCAGCGATAATGGCGACTAGAGTATCCAGTAGAGTGACGTTAATGGATTCGCCGGTCAGAGTGCGATCCTTTCCGATGTAGCTTCCGAAGATGGCGATGGCGCCGATGCCTAGGCTCAAGGTGAAAAACGCCTGACCCATAGCGGCGAATATGGTATTTCCAATGCCGTTTTCTAGGATTTTGCTAAAGTCGGGAAGCAGGTAGAATTTTAATCCTTCCACAGCGCCGGGTAAGGTAACGGCCCGTACTACGAGGATCAGCATGATGATAAACAAACTGCACATCATCACTTTGCTGACCTTTTCGACGCCTTTTTGCAGGCCAAAGGAGCAGACAAAGAACCCGATTGCCACA
>CABUOE010000122.1 GCA_902493155.1 uncultured Eubacteriales bacterium | reverse complement strand
CTCCGGCGCAGCATGAGTTAGCCCCCATCTTTACCACGACGAATATCGCCGCCGACCACAACCAGCTCACCATGGAGATGATGAAGAAGGTGGCCGAGCGCCATGGGCTGATGTGCCTGCTTCACGAAAAACCCTTTGCCGGCGTCAACGGAAGCGGCAAGCACAACAACTGGTCCATTTCCACCAACACCGGCGTAAACCTTTTGGATCCCGGCGATTCTCCCCGGGAAAACGCGCAGTTTCTGCTGTTTCTGACCGCTGTGGTGAAAGCGGTCGATGAGTATCAGGACCTGCTTCGTGCCTCTGTTGCTACCGCCGGAAACGACCATCGTCTGGGCGCCAACGAAGCTCCTCCCGCCATCGTCTCCATGTTCGTGGGCGACGAACTGATGGAGGTGTTGGAGTCCATCATGCGGGAAACCGCCTATGAATCCAAAGACAAGGTGGAAATGAAAGTCGGCGTCCACACTCTGCCTCGCTTCATCAAGGACACTACCGACCGGAACCGCACCTCCCCCTTCGCTTTTACCGGCAACAAGTTTGAATTTAGAATGCCCGGCTCCAGCCAGTCTATCTCTGGCATCAATATCGTACTCAACACCATCGCGGCGGAGACGCTGTGTCAGTTTGCTGATGTATTGGAGCAGTCCGAAGACTTTACGACCGACCTGCACAACCTGGTCAAAGATACCCTGACTGCTCACCGTCGTATTCTGTTCAACGGCAACAACTATTCGCCGGAGTGGGTGCTGGAAGCGGAAAAACGGGGTCTTCTGAACCTGAAAACCACCGCCGATGCCCTGCCTTATTTTATCCACGAAAAGAACGTTGAGCTGTTCGTGAAACACAAGGTCTTTACCGCCGGCGAAATGTACGCCCGGTATGAAATCATGCTGGAAGGCTACTGCAAGACGCTGAATATCGAGGCGCTGACCATGCTGGAAATGGTGAAAAAAGACATTCTGCCCGCCGTTTCCGATTATTGCAGGGATTTGACCGCTACAGCCCTCCAGAAAAGACAGCTGCTGCCCGATTGCTCCTGCGAAGTGGAGGAAACCTTGGTCAAACGGCTGTCGAAGCTTAGTACCTGCCTCTATCAGAAAAACGACAAGCTGGAAAAGGCGCTCTTGGACTGCAAGGCTTACACCGATCTGCAGGAACTGGCCAACTACTATCGTGACGTGGTGCTCCTGTCCATGCAGGAGACCCGCACCGTGGCCGACGAGTTGGAAACCATTGTCGGCTCCAGCTACTGGCCCTACCCAACCTACTGCGACCTGCTGTTTCACGTATAAGGCGGGAAAACACAGATGAATGATTGCTTTACTTCCATGGGGCCTGTCGACGACAAGCCCCATGAGGAATGCGGCGTTTTCGGTGTCTACGACCCTGCGGGAAACGACGTGGCCTCCACTATTTATTACGGTCTGTTTGCCTTGCAGCACAGAGGCCAGGAAAGCTGCGGCATCGCGGTAGGGGACACTTTGGGACCGCGGCGGATACTGCTTCATAAGGACATGGGACTGGTGAGCGAAGTATTCGATGAAGAAGCCCTGCAAAAACTTGGGGGCAACATCGGCATCGGCCACGTCCGCTATTCCACGGCTGGGGACAGCAGCCCTCAAAACGCTCAACCGCTGGTGCTCAACTACATCAAGGGTACTCTCTGCATCGCCCATAACGGGAACTTAGTCAATGCGGCAAAGCTCCGGCGGGAGCTGGAGCTCTCCGGGTCGATCTTTCAGACCAGCGCCGACACCGAAGTCATTGCCTATCACATCGCAAGAGAACGGTTAAACGCCAAATCGGCGGAAGAGGCGGTAGCCTCGGCCATGCGGAAAATCAGCGGGGCATATTCCCTCATCGTCATGAGTCCCAGAAAGCTCATCGGTGTGCGGGATCCCATGGGATTTCGCCCTCTCTGCATTGGAAAGCGGGACAGCGCTTATTTTCTCGCGTCGGAAAGCTGTGCCTTAGACGCGGTGGGGGCGGAATTTATCCGAGACGTGGCTCCCGGCGAGATCGTCACCATTACCGAGGATGGGATTTCCTCCCAGTTTCCCCATCAGAAGGTGACTGCGGCCCACTGCATCTTTGAGTACATCTACTTTGCCCGCCCCGACAGCATCATCGACGGCATCGGAGTCTACGAGTCGAGAATCCGGGCCGGACGGGAGCTTGCACGGCAGCATCCAGTGGAAGCGGATTTGGTGGTCGGCGTGCCCGAGTCGGGCAACGATGCGGCGCTGGGGTTTTCCCTCCAGTCCGGCATCCCCTATGGCAAAGCCTTCGTCAAAAACAGTTACGTGGGACGCACCTTCATTAAGCCCACGCAGTTAGAGCGGGAATCCAGCGTCCGCATCAAATTAAACGCCCTCAAGAAGGCAGTCTGCGGCAAGCGGATCGTCATGATCGACGATTCCATTGTCCGGGGAACCACCTGCGCCCAGATTGTCAGTTTGCTGCGGGAGGCGGGAGCTACCCAGGTGCATGTGCGGATCAGTTCACCGCCCTTTAAATACCCCTGCTATTTCGGTACCGACATTCCCACCGGTGGACAGCTTATCGCCAATCAGCACACCGAACGGGAAATCTGCGGTATCATCGGGGCGGACTCCCTGGGATATCTCTCGGCGGAAAGCCTTCCGAAAATCATCGAAGGGCGGCTCCCCTACTGCGACGCCTGTTTTTCCGGCAAATACCCGGTTGCGGTGCCGCTGGAACATTAATCCGCTTTCTCCTCAATTTTTGCATACACAGCAAAGCGCCATCCGAAGGAATTTCCTTTGGATGGCGTTTTGTGTCTTGATTTGTTGTCGGGAATCAGAATGCTGATTGTCTCGGTTGCCATTTGACGAAAAATCGTGTAAGCAACGTGTAAGTAAAAGAAAAAACCGCCCCGAAAGGCGGTTTTTAAATCATTTGGTGGAGACGATCGGACTCGAACCGACTACCTATACGTTGCGAACGTATCGCTCTCCCAGGTGAGCTACGCCCCCAAATCTAACGACCAATATTATATCACAAATTTTTCGATTTGTACAGATGAATTTCAAATTTTTTCAATTTTTTTCAAATGGATTCCATATAAAAGGCCCGCCTTTTTCATCAGAAGGCGGGCGGTTATTTAATATTTACGGGGTTCAAACTGGATGGGAGGCGTATCTTCGGTCAGCGCCTCAAAGTGATAGCCTTTTTCGGTGTAATAGTCGATGAGCATTTTAATGCAGTCCACGGCAGTTGTTCTCAGGGCGTCATCGTGCATCAAAATCAGGATCCGGTCTTCATCTTTGCCGGACTTGATAATATTTTTAAACATCTTTTCCGCAGGGGTAGGAGTGGCCTTGTCGTCTTTGGCCAAGGCGTTCCAGTCGAAAAAGACGTAGCCCTGTTCCGCGGTGATTTCCTTTACTCTCTCCAGAGTAGAGGCTGAGGCATTAGAATTGTTGCTGCCTCCAGGAAAACGGAAGATTTTGGGGGTATCTCCGACGATTTCCCGCAGGTGCTCCTGAAGCCGTTCAAAGTCCGCAAGGTAGGCGTCGGCATTGGCATAAATTTCGTTGTATTTATGGGAATAGGAATGGAGGCCGATGCTGTGGCCTTCGTCCGCCATGCGCTGATACAGCATTTTCCCCCGATCGGTGGTGGCGCCAATGACAAAAAAGGTGGCGGGGATATTTTCTTCCTTTAATAAGTCGAGAATATCCGCGGTGACGACGGAGGGACCGTCGTCAAAGGTCAGGTAGACGACTTTGTTAGTGCTTTCTTTTGAAGGCGGGGCAGCATCGATAGGCTCGGCGGAAGTCCGGACCGTCATGACAGCTGAAAACACATTGAGGCTAATGGCGACCGTCAGCAAAAATACAATGGTGCCAAACAGTATATTTTTTAGTCGGAAGCTACGGATAAACATAACGAAGATCCTTTCATCATGAGATGGGGATTTCTCTGCTGTCTAAACTATATGCAGTGAAGGGTGCCGTTATGAAAATAGGACGGCATGGCGGATTGCAATGCAAATAAAACTCACCTTTTATTGGAATGTCAAATGGATAAGTAATGCTAATAGCAACAAAAAGTTATGATTATGACAGTGGGGAGGAACAAACTTTCATTTTAAACAACCCCCATTTTGACGGCCTATGATTGAATTTGAAAGATTGAATGTAAGAATTTTACGCCGAAAATACATGCAAAAACTGAGATTGTATAGAGATGCAATTTATTCTATTTTCACAAATATGCAGGAAATCGTTTTTTTTGTTTCAAAAATATTGACAGCTGGAACTTAAAATAGTATAATAGGCATCGTGAACAAAGGCGTTCATCAGAGGATACGGAAATCATTGTCCGTACCCTTTGATGAACGCCTTTTTGATTTGCTTAGAAAGGGGACAGAATCCATGTTAAAGGAAGGACAGGTACGCATCCCGTCAGGCTGTGCCATCTCCGGCATCTTCTCTCGCGACGGCAAGCGATTTTCCGGCCTCAAAGCGGTCCAGTCCATCGCGGTTATGCATGACCGCAGCAACGGATTGGGAGGTGGATTTGCAGGGTATGGGATTTACCCGGAATATAAGGATTATTACGCATTTCATGTGTTTTACGATACTTTGGAGGCGCGGCAGAAATGCGAGGCTTTTTTGGAGCAGCATTTCGACATTGTGAACCTCTCAAAAATCCCCACCCGAAAGACCCCAAAAATCAAAGACGAGCCTCTGATTTGGCGGTACTTTCTGTATCCCTTGCCCACTAAACTCAAGGCAAGCCAGCTGGACGAGCGGGAATTCGTGGCCAAGTGCGTCATCCGCATCAACACCCACATCGAGGGGGCCTACGTCTTTTCCAGCGGGAAAAACATGGGTGTGTTCAAGGCGGTTGGCTTTCCGGAAGACGTGGGAGATTTCTACCGCCTGGAGGAGTACGAGGGCTACTGCTGGACGGCCCACGGACGGTATCCCACCAACACCCCTGGCTGGTGGGGCGGAGCCCATCCCTTTGCAATGCTTGACTACTCCATCGTCCACAACGGAGAGATTTCCTCCTATGACGCCAACCGGCGGGCCATCGAGATGCACGGATACCAGTGCAATCTGCTCACCGACACCGAAGTTATCACCTATATGGTGGATTACCTAAACCGTCGGCAGAGCCTTTCCATGGAAGAGGTGGCGCAGGTCATCGCCGCTCCTTTCTGGAGCACTATCGAGTCGAAGGAGCCGAAGGAACGGGAAAAACTTACTTATTTCCGCAACGCCTTTGCAAGCTATCTCATCACAGGTCCCTTTTCCATCCTCGTTGGATTTGAGGGCGGTATGATGGCCCTCAATGACCGGTTGAAGCTGCGATCCATGGTGGCGGCCGAAAAGGGAAATATGTTCTATATCGCAAGTGAAGAAAGCGCCATCCGGGTCATTGAACCTCAGCTGGACCGCATCTGGGCGCCCCGCGGGGGAGAGCCGGTTATTGTGCGCTTGAATGGAGGGGAGAAGTAATGGCAATCAATTTTCTCTATCCGGACTATGAAGTGGTTCGCAATTACGACCGCTGCATCGCCTGCCGGGTCTGTGAACGGCAGTGCGCCAACGAAGTACACCATTACGACCCCGACACCGGGCGTATGACGGCGGACGAAAGCAAATGCGTCGACTGCCACCGCTGTGTGTCCCTCTGCCCGACGAGAGCGCTTAAAATCGTCAAAACCGACCACACTTTTAAGGAAAACGCCAACTGGTCCGGACAGACCATTCAGGAAGTCTACCGGCAGGCAGGTTCCGGCGGGGTGCTGCTCTCCTCTATGGGTAATCCCAAGGAATATCCAGTCTACTGGGACAAAATCCTCATCAACGCCTCCCAGGTTACGAACCCCTCTATTGACCCTTTGCGGGAACCAATGGAAACGAGGGTGTATCTGGGCAAGAAGCCTGACCATATCGAACGGGATAAAAACGGCAAAATTGTGAATAATCTAACGCCGCAGTTAAAACTCAACACCCCTATCATGTTTTCGGCTATGAGCTACGGCTCCATCAGCTACAACGCTCACGCCAGTTTAGCGAGAGCGGCGGAACAACTTGGCATTTACTACAACACCGGCGAGGGCGGCCTTCACAAGGATTTTTACGAGTATGGCCCCAATACCATCGTCCAGGTGGCTTCCGGACGCTTCGGCGTTTACAAGGATTATCTGGAGGCGGGCGCAGCCATCGAAATCAAGATGGGTCAGGGCGCCAAGCCCGGCATCGGCGGGCATTTGCCCGGCACTAAAGTGGGCGAGGACGTGTCCAAGACCAGGATGATCCCTCTCCACTCCGACGCCATTTCTCCGGCGCCCCATCACGACATTTATTCTATCGAAGATCTGCGCCAACTGGTATTTTCCTTAAAAGAGGCGACAGAATATAAAAAACCGATTATCGTTAAAATCGCGGCGGTTCACAACGTGGCAGCCATTGCCAGCGGTGTTGCTCGCAGCGGTGCTGATATTATCGCTATCGACGGATTTAGAGGCGGCACAGGGGCCGCTCCCACCCGCATCCGCGACAACGTGGGCATTCCCATTGAGCTGGCTCTGGCCAGCGTCGACCAGCGGCTCCGGGACGAGGGAATCCGCGACCAGGTTTCCGTCGTCGTAGGCGGAAGTATCCGCAGCAGCGCCGACGTGGTCAAGGCCATTGCCCTGGGAGCGGACGCCTGTTACATCGCCACCAGTGCGCTGTTGGCTCTTGGATGCCATCTCTGCCGCAGCTGCCAGAGCGGCAAATGCAACTGGGGCATCGCGACTCAGCGCCCCGACCTGGTACGGCGGCTCAATCCCGATATCGGTTC
>CABUOE010000121.1 GCA_902493155.1 uncultured Eubacteriales bacterium | reverse complement strand
CCTCGTTGATGATGATGTCCCTGCTCAGCACAAACCGCACCGCTTTGCTGCTGAAGTCCCCCTGCCCGCTGAGTCTGAGCCACAGGTTGATAAACTCCACCATCTCCATAAACCCGCTCATAAACTCGCTCTCAATGCCGTTGCAATCCAAGTCGAGATCGGCATACAGGAATTTCAGCGCCACCCCGGACGCAGTCTTTAGGTCCTCGCTCTGAGTGTCCACGCCTCTTCCCGCTTCGTACAGATCCTTCCGGTCAAGCCTCAAATGCTTCTCCACCATGTCGGTGCTGAGCCCGGTGGACTTGATGTCCAATCCTCCGTCGTCGGTGACCTTCACCGCCTTGTACTGGCTGAGGTTTTTCCGAAACTCCCCCAGCCCCTGCCCGTCATAGTTTTTCACCACCAGAATCGAGTTGGGCGTGTCCATAATAGCGTTGGAATCATCGGATTTTAAAAGATCGTAGTCGTCGATCAGCGGTTTCACGTACCGGATGAGGGAAATCTCCTCTTCGTTGTACTTAAATGGGATAAACGGCACCTTTTTGAAGTTGTACCCCTTGCCGCCGATCTTCATGTGACAGCTGTCGGCCTTCATAGGGTCGGGACTCAGCTTGCCGTTCTCCATCAGGTAGAATTTAACCCCCTCTGAATCCCAATACTCCACATGGGTGAAGGTCTTTTTCCGCCTGCCCTCGTACCCCTCCGAGGTGTACACCCGCACCGCCGCTTCCAAAACGGTGTGCTCCGCATCCTCCCAGATGGGGATTACTTCCTCCGCCGGAATCTTCTGAAAGTGGATGCCCTCATGGTCTATGTAAGGCTGGAGCCAGGCCACACCCTTCGTCACCGCCTCTTTGCAGAGGTTCTGGATTTTCTTCCGCAGCCTGTCGTCGAAAATCCCGTTGAGGATATCCCCGTACTCCCTGTCGTCGGTGCTGATGGAAAAGGGCCGCCCGAACAGATACTGACTCTTCTGATCCACCAGCTTGCGAAAAAACGAATGGGCGATCCGGTTGTTTGTGAGGCTCTTGTCCTCTGTAAGCTCCCCATTCTCCCCGATGACCATCCGCTTGCGCATGAGAACGTCGTTGTCGCCCCGGTAGTACCGCGCCCCATCCAGCATCTGAATGCGCTTGGGGTCAAAAGCCCACTCCCGCACCCTGTCGCAGAGCACCTCGTCGTCGCTCATCAGTTCCTTGGCCCCCGCCTCGATGAGCGCGTTTAACCGTTTCGTCTCTTTTCCCGTTTCGGTAAAAAACATTTGTGTCACTTCCCTTTCTGAAATCATGTAGAGACGGATTCCATATCCGCCGCAGCCTCCCGGAACACCGTAGGGGCGGGTCAAAATCAAATGCTATCGCATTAGATTCATGCTCCGCCCGCATCATCGGAAACCCCTATGCAAAAAACAACAGCCACCGTAGGGGCGGGGCTCTGCTCCGCCCGCCTTCACACGGAGGCCTCTTCAGGCAGACACCGTTCGCCCTTACTTCTCAGCATCAACCGCCCATCTGCTTTCGACATTTTCCGACATCTTCTCGTCCCCACCTTTGTTACACTAAAAGAAAAAACCAAATCCCCCCAAGGAGGCCCCTATGAAACCGACATTTGAAATCATAAAGCTCGCTGCAAAAGACTGCCTGAAACATTGGAAAATATTTGTTATTTTCTCTATTTTGATTCGCCTTTTATTTAGTCTGTTGCTTCAGCTTTTACAGTCCATATCGAGTTCTCCGATTTGGGATGTCGTCTTTTATACACTGCTCCGCATGGTAGCACACAACGAAGACCTAGCCACACTCAGCGCGTCATCGGTCCTCGCCTCTGTGGGAATTTTTTTGATTCAGTACGGCCTTATCCCCTTATTTGTCACTTTGCCGGTAATCTTGTACCTACACCGACAAAATCTCAGCAAATCAGCTCCCTTTATGAAGGATTGGCTTCGATCAGCAGGTCCCTTTACTCTGTTTTCCCTCCTATGGGGCCTCGTGAGCGAGCTCATTTACACGCTGTTCATACTCTATCGTTTTTTATGTCAATTTCTGCAAACAGCCGCAGCTACGACCTCCATACCAGATTACACCGGACTATGTCAATCAATTGGAGGATTACTTTTCGGTGTCTTTCTCGTCCTTTCACCCATCTGGATGTTTGTTTATAAAATGACACCGGTCATCATCGTCACAGAAAAGCGGAAAACCTACCGCGCCATGCAAAAAAGTTATCTGATGCTCGTCCAACACTTTGTTTCAAACTTTTGGCGCTTCTTTAAAATCACCGTCATCTTCTTCATTCCCACTTTTGTTTTATCTTGGATTGGTGATCTCTTTCCCCTTTCACAAATCCTTTTTTTCATTGTCACTGGCGTCTTGGAACCGCTGGAGTTCGCCTGCTACCTTCACCTCTATCGAGGTTTTGCTTCCCAGAGGGCTGTTCGTCTACGTCCCCGCCTTCAAAAACTCTCTCAAAAGCTCAAATAACGACTATTCTAAAAATGGATCTAAGAATTCTCTATAAGGCTCACTATTTTCATTGATATGTAAAACTATCTGTAAGTAATCTACAATAACTGTATTGTATAATTCTGTTTCCAATTTACTGGAGCTATAGATATACTTATTTCTATTTTTATTTTCATCTAGTTCTGCATGGATCAGTTCTATAAATTGGTCCTCTAAATGCTTGGCAGAATCGAAAACCAGATAGTTATATTCCGACTTTTGTACAATCTCTTTCACCCCTTGTAATTTTTCTATATCGGATAAATCCACATCCCCGATATAGAGAGAAAGCACATCTCCCAAAGAACCACCTGGTTCAGAATTCTGCGCCGCCCACTCTTCTGCAATTTCTGAAAGAGCTTGCATAGTGATTGCAGGTGCTTGTGAATTTGACTGAGCTAATTGCTCAAAATTCGACTTCTGAGCCATGTAGAGCATTACTAAATTAAGAATGGTGTCCGCTATATCAGGTATTGCTTCCCTTATTTTTTGTTCTCTCTGTGCTGATTCTATCTCATTAGCGACTTTATTATCAAATTTTTCTCCATAAGAGCTGCTTTTTATATTATGATATCTTGCATTTTCCCAGTAAACTCCTTCTTTCATCAGCTCATCCAAAATCTCTCTTGCCTTTTTCTCACCCAACGTAAAAATCTGTCTTATTTTCATGCGGTGACTGCATAAAGACTTGGCTTCCTCTACACCGTACATCTCAATATAGTGAAGCGCTTCCTGACATTCATTGTCTACTGGTAAAGCAGTGGTACTCGTCCAAATTCCATGCCCATCATCCTTAAGCCACTGTTCCTCCACCCCGCACAGCTCCCAAACAACCTTATCCACGCAGAACACATACTCCTGAAACCCGCTCTTAAAAAGCCGATCGGGATCATCTTCCGACGCCAAATACCCCTTTTCCTTCGGAATTTCCCCCTTGATTTTGCTGTACACCGCTCTCGCCACATCCTCGGTGTACCGCCCCGTGACGCTGATGTTGAGGCTTTGCTGGAGCACCTTAATGGCGTTTTTGTAATTACCCTCAAAGCTCACCCGAAAGGTGTAGCTGTACATCTTGTGCTTTGTAAGCTTCTCCCGTATCGCCTTGACCGACAGCCCCTTCAAAGGCCCCGGAACCTCCAGCGCCCCGCTCTTAATCAAATCCGCGCCGTAAACATCCTTGCGGTCTCCCTTATAGGTGCTCTCCCACAGGATTTTTTTCGCTTCCGCCAGACTTGAGACTCCCCGCAGAACACCCCTGTCCCTGTATAGCTTCACAAGCTTCTCCGCATCGCTGTTGGACAGCTTGTAAAACCCGTACATCCCGTCGTCCGGCTTGAGCATCCGGAGAAGCTGATCCACATTGCTTGCCTTCATATCCTTTTCCTCCCACGCCGCCTTTTATAAGGGCGGCTTTTTCATCGTCATAACGGCCGCTTTCCCAAAAACCGCCCCTCATATCGCAATTTTATCGGCAACTACAGGGACGGTATAAGGATTGCCCCCTACTTTTCCCGAAACGTCCCAACCGTAGGGGTGAACCGTGTTCGCCCGCTTTCACGCGGAAACCTCCCCGGAACACCGTAGGGGCGGGGCTCTGCTCCGCCCGCATCATCGGAAACCATCCGCCAAAAACGACAGCCACCGTAGGGGCGGGGTTCTGCCCCGCCCGCAAATCCCCGAAACGTCGCCCGGGACCTGTAGGGGCGGATGCCCTCATCCGCCCGCCGTCTCATACAACCCTTTGGCCAACACCGTATCTCCCTCCATACGGACTGGCCTCGCCGTCACGAAAAGCTCGTCCCAGCCCGTTTCATCTCCCGCTCGCAGGCATACCGGGCCGCGTCGATGCAGTGGTTGTCCCTGTCCGGGAACCCACCCTTAAAGCCCCCCGCGCCGTCGCGCTCCAGCTCGTATTGAGAAAATTCCCTCGCCGCGTTGGGGCACCGATTGGGGTCGATGACGATCTCCGAGAGATTCTGGAACCAGCTCACACCGTGCTCCACGCTCCCCGGCCCTTTTTTGGCCGCCTGAATCCGGATGCCCCGGTCTCTCAGCTCGTCGTTGGACCGAGGTTCCGCGCTCTCTGCCGTCACCGGCTCACCGAGAGTATTTTCCGCCAGAATCGCCGCCGCGATCTCGTCGTATTTCGCCCGGAACCTGTAAAACTCGTAAAACAGATACACCTTCCCCCGCTTTTTGTCGTAATGCAGAGCAAGGTACACAAACGGGTCCGGCCCGTATCCCCAGTCCAGGCCACGCCGCACCCGGTCGAAGGAAGCCACCTCCCCGTCGGAGATCTCCCGCAACGTCACATTCCGGAATACCTCTCCCCCGGTGCCGGTCACTTCCCCCAAATACTCATGGCGGTAAAATTCCGGCCTCGACCGCCGCAGCTCTTCTGCCTCCGTCACGAACTGCTCCCCCAGCCAGTCGATGGGCACCCACCGAAAGTCCGAGTGATGGACGATGGTGTCCGCCCGTAAACTCTGCACCGCCACCTCGCCGTTGACCCAGTGCCCCGCGTTTTTCGGCGGGTTGTAGCTGTAGAACACGTCGAATTTCTTGCCGCCCCGCATCAGCGATTGGTTGATGACCCGCAGCTCCTCGATTCCCCGAAACTCGTCCACTTCCTCGTACCAGATGAATCGAACGTACCCCCTTGCCACCTTCACCGACTTGATTTTTTGCGGGTTGTCCCCGCCCCGAAACAGGATTTTCTGCCCCGTCGGCTTGAAGGTGAGACAGAGGGGCGTTTTTTTCTGCTCCCACAGGTCGCTGACCTGCAGCTTTTCCACCGCCCAGACCACCTGCTCAAATACGCTGTCCCGAAGCGTCGCCCCCACCTTTCTGAGCACCACCGCGTTGGCGTTTGGGTCCCGCATCACCCCCAGCACGATCTCCAGGCTGATGAAGGACGATTTCGCGCTCCCCCGCCCGCCCTTGAGCCAGTAGTGGCTGAACCCGCCGTTTAACACCTGCCGGTGCAGGCTTGCAAAGGAAGGTGCAATCAGCGGATTCAGCTTATCAGGCGTCATCCGTCAATTCCTCCCCCGCCAAGGGTCCGTAAATCTCTTTTAGTTCCTCCGGCGACAGGTCCGGCACATCGTCGATGATCTGCACTACCGTCCCCTGTCCTTCCTCCGGCCCCTTCGCCCGCTTGCCCCGCAGGTCGAAATAGTATTTGATGGCCTGTAAGTCCCCCTCCAGGCACATTTCTTTCAGCCTGTGCCAGATGGCCGCCTCACAGCCCTTGATTTCCTCGTCGATCAGCGCGTCCAAATACCGGTTGAATCCCTCGTCCTTGAGATACCGATACACCATGTCCCTGCTGATGTTCGCCTCTTTGGCGATTTCCCGAATCGCCATCCCCGGCTCGCCTTCCAGTAGCAGCCGCGCCACTTTTTCCCACGCGCCGTTAATGGCCTCGCCTTCCAGCAGTTCCTCCGCCTTCCAGCCGTTTTTGGGAGGCCGTCCTTGCTTTCGGAAGGCCGCCCCGCAGATGTCCTCTTCTTTTACCGGGTGAATCCGCGGCCGCCCCCGTTTTCTCGGCTCAGCTCCCGGCTCCTTGGCCGGATGGATCCGCGGTCTGCCCCCCTTTTTCGGAACCGCCCCCTCAGAAACCTCCGTCCCTTCAGAAACTCCCGCTCCTACGGAAACTTCCGCTCCTTCGGAAACTCCCGCTTCTTCGGAAACTCCCGCTCCTTCGGAAACTCCCGCTCCCTCGGAAACTCCCGCCTTCCCGGGAACCGCCTTTTTCCGCGGCCGCCCCCGCTTTTTCGCCTCTCCGGAACCCTCTGCAAAAGCATCCGCGCCGTCTTTTGCACAGCCTTCCGCACTCAACTGCACCAATTTATCTTTATCCAGCATCTCCACTTCGGAAACCTCCAATAACTCCTTCTTTCGGCCACCCCAAAGCGCCGCTCATCCTGTCTGCCGCCCGATTCGTCTCTCCCTCCCTTACACCCCGCAAAAAACACGCGGGACAAGCATCAGCCTGCCCCGCGCGCGGGGGGCGAAGCGCCTGGTCAGCGCCCCGCCCCAATAGAATGGAGGTAAAATGGAAGGTTAAAAGGAAAAAATGTGTGAAAGCCGTCCGCCCTCCGCCGTGTCTGCCGCATAAAAAAAGCGCCTCACGAGAGGCTGTCGGAAACGGCCGGAAAGCCCGCAACGCCACGGGAACCGCTCTTGCTCAAATCAAAGCGCCCCGCCCGTCTTTCACTGGTACCAGTATACCCCCACCCCTCGTCACAAAAGTAACAACTTTCCAATTTCGGGAAATTATTTCCCTCAACGCACCTCTTCGGCCTCCTACCCTCACACTCCACCGATACACCGTAGGGGGCGATGCCCACATCGCCCCGCCCTCTACAAAACCGCCCCTCGTTTCTCCGGCACACCCAATCCACAACAGGCGTCCGCCCCTAATCCATCAAATTCCTTCAACGTCC
>CABUOE010000120.1 GCA_902493155.1 uncultured Eubacteriales bacterium | reverse complement strand
TTTGGTTAAATTTACGAATCTCGCCGGGTGATGGCTTCCCATAGGCCCAGGATGTAGGCGGCCCCCAGCGCCCGGTCGTAGAGACCGTAGCCCGGGCGGCCTTCCTCGCCCCAGATCATCCGCCCGTGGTCGGGGCGGACATAGCCGTCAAAGCCGCTGTCTGCTAGCGCCCTGACGATAGCGTACATGTCAAGGGAGCCGCAGGGGGTGGGATGGGCCGTTTCCTCGAAGCAGCGGTCGCCGGTGATGCGGATGTTCCGCAGGTGGACAAAGTGGATCCGCGAGGCGAAAGCCCGGATCATCCGGGGCAGGTCGTTTTGCGGGTTCGCCCCCAATGAGCCGGTACAGAAGGTGAGGCCGTTTGCCTCGCTGTCAACAATGGAGAGCAGCCGCCGGAGGTTTTCCTCACAGGTCACGATGCGGGGTAGGCCAAACATCCCCCAGGGCGGGTCGTCGGGATGGATGGCCATTTTGACGCCGCTTTCCTCCGCCACCGGGATCACCGCTTGGAGGAAGGTTTCGAGGTTTTTCCACAGGGCTTCCTCGTCCACCGCTTCATAGCGTTTTAAGAGAGCCTGCAGCTCAGGTGCCGAGTAGCTTTCGTCCCAGCCGGGCAGAGAGAGGCCCCCTGCCGCCGGATTCATCTTAAGCACCGTCTGCTGGTCATAGGCCAGGGAATTAGAGCCGTCGGGATGGACCCGTTTCAGCTCACTGCGGAGCCAGTCAAACACCGGCATGAAGTTGTAGCAGATGACCTTTACCCCCGCCTGCCCCAAGCGGCGCACGTTTTCACAGTAGTTTTCGATGAGGCGGGAGGCCTGGGGGCCGCCCAGCTTGATTTCCTCGTGGACAGGGACGCTTTCCACCACCTCAAAGCTGAGGCCGTTTGATTCGGCCTGCTGTTTCAGGGCGGCGATGGCCGATTGGGGCCAGACCTCCCCTACCGGGGTGGAATAGACCGCCGACACAATGCCGCTCATACAGGGAATCTGGCGGATTTGGGACAGGGTGACGGGGTCTTCTTCCCCGTACCAGCGAAAGGTAAGTTTCATGCGGAAAACTCCTTTATGTTCTGCGTTCATGATGGGCGGATACCTGCGATAGGGCTTGAGGTATCGCGACGTAGCGGACGCTTCTACGGTTTTTGAAAGGCGTCCGTAGGTAGGGGCGATGCTTCCTTTATAAAGATTATTTTTTTAAAAACCACACAAGCATTTCGGACTCGCCCCGGTTGGCAAATGCGTAATAAGGAATCAGCTGTAAAGTACACGGCTCGTAATCATCGCCGACCGGTGAGTACAGTTTATCATCATCTTTTTGCCTAAAGGCTTGCAAAGTAACCGAAGGAAGAATAAATTCGCCTTCTTCAATTTTTGCCGGTGCGTTCGTATCAATTTCAATACATCTTAAATCATTGCCGTTATCAACGGCTTCCCCACAATAAACTACAGGGCCCCGCATGACGGCGATTCTTCCGGCATTTTCGTGAACGCGCTTATTTGCTTTGATAAATACTACAGGCATATCGAGTTTTAATTCAATTTCAATGCTGTCATTCATTTCAATGTATGCATAGCCGTTTTTTAAAGTATAGTCAACATTTAAGCTGAAGTTTTGACACCATGAGGGAATACGCAAGGCTATTTTCTTTTGTGGTGCCGTACATTGTATTTTTATTTCACCGTTTGCCGGGTAACCGGTATTTTGAGAGATTTTTATGTCTCCATATTCGGTTACAGAATCTATATACTGATGTACATAAACGGTTTCATCATTATATGTGTACAGAAAATCTGCAATAGACGGTATAAATCGGACAATATTGGGAGGACAGCAGGAACAGTCGAATACCTCAAGCCGTTGTGTTATCGGAAAGCGTTCCTTATTGATGACCGACGGATTAACATGGTTAAAACGCGGGTCGATTTCCAGGGGATTTTCATAGAAAAAGGATTTTCCGTCCATGGAAACACCTGATAAAAACCCATTGTATATTGCACGTTCCGCCATGTCGGCATATTTTGAGTCCGTATCTATTTGAAGCATACGGTTACAAAACATTGCCAAAGAAATTGCAGCGCAGGTTTCGGTATACGCGGTTCTGTTTGGTAAATGATACGGGACTGTAAAAGCTTCCCCGAGGTGGCTTGAGCCCACGCCGCCGGTTATATATACTTTATTGTTTGCAATATCATCAAAAACACGCTTGCAGGCATCTTTCAGTTCACAATCGTTGTATCTGTCTGCGATATCAGCGGCACCGCATAAAAGATATAAAGCGCGGACACAATGACCCTCGGCGGTCGAACGTTTGCGAAGGGGCATTTCATCTTGATTGTAAAGGAGATTATTGTAGTCGTAGTTTGAGTCGTGTTCTTCTTTCTTTGTTCCGTGTTCATCAATAAAAAATTTAGACAATTCAAGATATCTTCTCTCGCCGGTTGCGTCATATAGTTTTACCAATGCAAGCTCAAGTTCTGGGTGGCCGGGAGTAGTAAAAGCGGCGCTTTTTTCGATTTTGAACACCTTTTCGATATAGTCGGCAAATTTACACATCGCCTTTAAAAATTTACCCTTTCCGGTGGCGTTGTTGTAGGCAATTGCCGCTTCAATCAGATGACCTGCGCAATAAAGCTCGTGACATGAACGGTCAGAAAAACGCTTATCTTGTTCGGTGACAAGATAATGGCTGTTAAAATATCCGTTTTCATCGCTGTTTTTAACTATGTTATCTATGGCGTCGTCAATGATTGCTTCAAGCTTTTCATCTCTTTTTTCTTGTAATATGTATGCCGCACCTTCCATCCATTTGGCAACGTCGGAATCCCAGAATATATGGGGCATATCGGGGTCGCCCGCTTTCCATCTGCAGGAAAGCGCGTCAAAACGATGTGTATCGACAAAACGGTCGTATACGGAATACAAAGTCGAGTTATTTACCATATCCTGCTTTTGCTTCCAAAATCCGTTATTTATTTTTGTATTCGAAAAGTCTATCTTTTCCATTTTTTGCTCCTTTTCAATTGCGATTTTTTCAAGTGTATTGACATCTTTTTATAAAATATATTATAATTTACAAATAAAAATCAATACCAAAAAGCAGAGGAAAAGTGAGAAAATCCGACATGTTAAAGATTGACGATACAAATTATTTCAGTTTTGAGAGTATAGGGGAATTTTCATCGGACAGCGAATGGATACATCCCGACAGGGTTCTAGACAGCTATGAACTCATTTTTATAACAAAGGGGGAAGTTTTTATCCGGGAGGAGGATGAAAATTACGAATTATATAAAAACGAATGTATCTTACTGGAATCGGGAAAAAGACATTTCGGTTATAAAGTGAGTAAAAACCCTACATCGTTTTATTGGTTCCATTTTAAAACCGATTTTAAAATGCCGTTTAAAGTATATAAAGATGACGAATATTATGATGTCAAATATCTTTTGAAAAAATTGTTACATATGTCAAAAACTCCGGGTTACAGCAGCAGCGCAAAGGATTCTGCGGCATTGTTGCTTTTTTATGAGCTTTCGCAAATTGCGGCGGCAACAAAAGCATCGGCACTTGCAAACAAGATTGGAGAATATATCAGAATTCATGCGGATAAGGGTATCACGGTTGAAACGGCGGCAAAACATTTCGGGTATAATGCCGATTACATCAGTAAGCTTTTCAAAATGAATTTCGGAATGGGAATAAAAAAATATATATTGAGTGAAAGAATCAAAAAAGCCAGGGATTTGCTTTTGAATACGGAATTGTCCATAAAAGAAATTTCTGCGCAAATGGGATTTTCCGATGCCAATCATTTCATAAAATTTTTTATGTATCATGAAGAAATAAGCCCAATGAAATTTCGCAACAGATATTTTAATACACATATGAACAATCAATAAAAAACAGAGGTTTTTACACCACTGTAGGCGTCCGTCCCTGCTTTTTCTGTCTGTAAATATTGTACCAGAAAACACCGCTTGTTTTTTGCCGATTTCACTGGGATTTTGGACGATTTTACAAAATGTGCCGCCCGATATGGGATAACGCCGCTACAGCCGGTTGACCAACTGCTCGGCGTTGTCGTAAAAGACGCGGCGGGTCACTTCCATGGCCGCCTGCTCCGAAAATCGGCCGGATTCGACGATTTGTCCCAGATAGGAGGCAAAAATCCGGCGGAAATAGTCGTGGCGGATATAGGAAGTGAAGCTGCGGCTGTCGGTGACCATGCCGGGATAGGTCCCCAGGGGCAGGTTGGCCGAAAAAGCCCGAAGCTGCCGGTCGATGCCGCAGAGGTGGTCGTTGAACCACCAGGCCGGCCCCACCGTCACGCCGGGAAAGCTGCCTGCTATAGACACGAAGGGTTCCACCATGGCAGGGATAGAGGATTATCCGGGGCAGGCCGGAGCGTTTGTTGACCGCGTCCAGCAGGCGGCAGAGGGCCCTTTGCGGCACCAAGTCCCCCATGCAGTCCCCGCCGCAGTCGGGACCCAGATGCTCGTACAAAACAGAGTTTGGGTTGCGCACCGCTCCCAGGTGGAGCTGGAGCGTCATGTCCAGGCGGCGGCATTCCCCTGCCAAAAAGGCGAGCGTCTCGAACAAAAAGGCGTCGTATTCCTCGTCGGACATGGGGAGCCCGGCCACACCCTTTTGAAAGGCTGTCTCCGCCTGCTGACAATTGCCCCGGCTCAAAGGGAACCGCTCGATGCCAACGTCTATAAACCGGCAGTCCATCCGGGAAAAATCCACAAGCCGTTTGGACACGGCCTCCAGGTAATCCTTGTAGGAGCGGATGGTCACGCCGGCGATGACCCCCAGCTTGCCCACGTAGGTACTACTTCCCTCCCGGCGGATGGTAAGCAGGTTGTCCGCCCGGAAGGTGGGCCGCACCATGGTGCGCATCATACCGTGCTGCCGGAGCTTTTGGTGGAAGCTGAGCTCGTCCGCCGGGTCGTCGGTGGTGGCGATGTACCGGACGTTGGAGGCGTCGATAAACTTCCGAGGAGAGAGGGCTTTGGACCCGATGACACGATTGGCCTCGGTCCAGATTTCATCTGCTGTTTTGGGAGTCAGCGGGGTGTGGATGCCGAAATAGGCGGCGAGCTCCATCCGGGTCCAGTCCACCATGGGGTTGCCGGGGGCCTGCTCCAGACAGGCGGCGTACCGCTTGAACTTCTCCGACCAGGGGGCGTCGCCGGTGACGTAATACTCCTCTACTCCACAGGCCCGCATCAGCCGCCACTTGTAGTGGTCGCCGCTGAGCATCAGTTCCCCGATGCTCAAAAAAGTCCGGTCCTCGTAAATGGCCCGGGGCGACAGATGGCAGTGAAAGTCGATAATCGGCAGCTCACAGCAGGACTCGTAAAGCCTTTGAGCCGCCGGACAGAGCAGCAGAAAGTCATTGGTTCCCATGAAATTCATCCTCTCGCAGATGTTTTGGTATCAGCGCGTAAATCTTTCCCGTGTTGGGGATATATTTCATACTGTAAACTTATTGTATCATATCTATCTGCTAAAAAAATCGTCTATTTTGCTTGAAACCTTGCAAATCTTGCTGTATGATGGATTTTGAAAGGAGGATTTGCCATGCCCCAGGAAATCAGTGCCTTCAACCCGTCCCAGATGATGATCCGGACGGATTTTGAAGCCTACCATTACAGGGAACCCCACTTTCATTCCCTGGACTTTCACAGCCATGATTTTTACGAACTTTATGTGTTTTTGGACGGCAGCGTCACATACTATATCGAAGAAAAGGTCTACGACCTCTGCGCCGGGGACTTGCTGCTGATTCCGCCGGGCAAGATGCACCGGCCGGTGCTCATCGAAAACGCCCCCATCTACGAGCGGATCGTTTTATGGATAAACTCCGGGTTCCTCCACAGTCTGGGCGGCGGCTTCGTCCGCTGCTTCACCGATGCCGAGGAGCGCAAAAATTTCCTTTGCCGCCCGTCTCCCCAGTCTTTTCGCTACCTCAGAGAAACTCTTTCCCGCCTCATCCGCTGCATGCAACTCAAGGAGGTGCTCAAGCGGGCCTACTTAACGGCGGCTTTGGAGGAAATCTCCCACAGTTTCCGAGAAAGTCCCTTCGCCGGGACGAATCCGGTGAAGCAAGAAATCATACCGGCTGTCATCGCCTACATCGACGAGCACTACACCGAGCCGCTGACCCTGGACCAAATCTGCGGCGCGTTTTTTGTCAGCAAGTACCATTTGAGCCGCCGTTTCAAGGCCTATACCAACTCCACCGTTTACGACTACATCCTTTCAAAGCGGGTGAGTTTGGCCCGGCGGCTGATCCGGCAGGGGGTTTCCGCCTCCGACGCCGGGGAAAAATGCGGTTTTTCCGACTACTCCAACTTCTACAAAGCCTTTGTCCGCAAAACCGGCCTCTCCCCTTCCCAGTTTAAAGAAACCGTTTCCAATTAGGGCCGTAGAAAGAGGCCTTTCATCGATGGAGGGTGGGGTTACAGGAGGACGGGGTTTTGCCTTACACAGACTGTGGGAGGACGAAGATTTTCCTTTGTCCCAGCCGCGGTGAAGCTGCGGGAGAGGGACGGTTCTTCCTTTGTCCCAGCCGCGGGAGAGCGGGGTTTTTGCCAAAAATCCCCCCTCTATCAAACTGCATAAAAAGCGGGAAAAGCACCGCCTCTTTTCTCGACAACTATCCAAAGTTTCGGATGGGTACTTGCAGGCTTTGCCGCTTCGTGCTATCATGGTCTATGCTAAAAGTAAACGTTTACATTTCACCACAAAATCGCTGCAAGGAGGACTGTCATGGTTCAGGATCTCACCAGGGGAAAACCCGTCAA
The DNA here is from genome assembly GCA_902493155.1 of uncultured Eubacteriales bacterium. Lineage (GTDB taxonomy): Bacteria > Bacillota > Clostridia > Oscillospirales > Ruminococcaceae > Fumia. Next base: position 153 of record CABUOE010000120.1, on the reverse strand, counting down.
ACTCATTTTGCTCTTCACCATCCCCCTGCTGATTGGCAACGTCTTTCAGCAGTTTTACAGCATGGCCGACACCATTATCGTCGGCCGTACCATCGGCGTGGACGCATTGGCAGGCGTCGGCGCCACCGGCAGCCTTTCCTTTTTAATCATCGG
>CABUOE010000119.1 GCA_902493155.1 uncultured Eubacteriales bacterium | reverse complement strand
ATGGGAAAATAGAAGCAGCAAGATCCGGTGTCGGTGATTACCTGCACAAAGGCCGACTGGTTTCCATCCTCATCCGTGCTGGTGCCAGGAATTAGGGCCAAGGTTTGAGCACTGTTTTGTAATTTAAAGTACCAGCCCTCAAAAAACGGGACTTTCCCGCTACCGTGAAAGTTTTTCAAGTTTGATTCCCTCCTCCGCCGGATTTCCAATGAGATTTCCGTGATAATCAAAACGGGAGCCGTGGCAGGGACAATCCCAAGTGAGCTCATCAGCGTTCCAACTGAGCTCACAGCCCAGATGAGGACATTTCGCTGAGACCAGAAAAAACTCTCCCTTGTCGTTTTTATAGGCCCCGACCCGCTTTCCCTGATAGCAGATGACGCCTGCGCCGCCGTTGGGAATCGAGGACAGTTCCCGCAGAGGGCGGTGAAAGTATCCCTTGGAAAGCCCGATGACCGACTCCTTCAGGTGAGAACCCAGTTCGACCATGGATAATTTGGGATGAAATCGTTGAGGCGCAAAGGCCTTGGCGTATTCGTTGCGTTTTCCCAGGATGCGGTCGGTGAGGATTTGCGCCGCCACCATGGAATTGGTCATTCCCCACTTGTTGTAACCGGTGGCGACCAGCAAATTTGGGGTGGAACGGGAGTAGGCGCCGATGTAGGGAATGCCGTCCAGACTCATGCAGTCCTGGGCCGACCACTGAGCCGCGATGCTGCTTTCCGGGTAGAATTTTGCCGCCGCTTCCTCCAAATGGCGGTAGCAATTTCCCGGATGCTTTCCGGCGCGGTGCCCTTGCCCTCCTAACAGCAGCAGATCCTCGTGATTGCGGAAGGAATACCCGCGGGAATCTGCGTCGATATACATGCCGTCTAAAGCCACCGCATGGCGGAGCGCCAGTACATAAGAACGCTGCTGATAAAGCCTCAGAAAATACCATCCCGGGAAATTGATAAAAGGGTAGTGGGCGGCCATGACGATAAAGTCAGCAAAAACGGTGCCTTTTTCGGTTATTACTCGTTTTTTTTCAACGGATCGTATCTTTGTGTGTTCAAAAATGGCCAGTTTTTTTGCAAGCGGCTTTATAAATTTCAGCGGATGAAACTGCGCCTGCCCATCAAATCGGACGGCGCCTTTGACGGAAAAAGGAAGTTTGACTTCTGAAACGGCGATGGCCGGAAGCCCTAATTTTTGCGCCGCCAGAGTTTCCTTGATAATCTGCTCTTCACTCTCTAGGGAATATACGAAATGAGGCAATGCTTTAAAATCGCAGTTGATCTGTTGCTGCTCGATGATGAAGCGAAACTGCTCAATGGCTTGCTGGTTGGCCCGAGCGTACATCTCAGCTTGCTCTTTGCCGGCCCCTTTGATGAGCTTTTCGTAAATCAACCCATGCTGGGAGGTGATTTTGGCTGTGGTGTTTTGGGTAACTCCGCCTGCAATTCGTTCCCCATCGATCAGAATGACATCTGCGTTTTGCTGTGACAGCAGAAACGCAGTCAATATACCGGTCATTCCTCCGCCGATAACGACCACATCCGCCTTTTCAGGCAGAGAAGCTGTACTGCTGCATTCCAAATCCATCTTCCAAATTGATTCCATAAATATTTCCTCTTTCCTTTATACGATACCATTTTAGTTTTCCTCAAATGGAGCAGTTTAACAGCAAGTCTGCGAAATAAATAGAAAAACCGGTTTCTGGCGGTGGGACGCACGGGAAAATAATGGTGGACACTTCTCCCTGCGTACGAAACTGGCTCACTTTTATGCGGAGCCTTCAGGCGATTATGGTTTCGTCTGCAATAAGATTTACATTTTTATTATTTACTGCAACTTTTTGTCTTGACAAATGCTTTTCTCTGTGGTATTATATCATTTGTCACCAGTTGTGACATAAATATCGCGGAGTGGAGCAGTTGGTAGCTCGTCGGGCTCATAACCCGAAGGTCGTAGGTTCAAGTCCTGCCTCCGCAACCAATAGAAAAAGGCCCTTGATAGTAATATCAAGGGCCTTTTTTGTATAAAGAAAACCATGCGATACCTGAATAAAAAACCAGCCCCACAAAACTGGAAAGGCTGGTTGATGTTGAGTGAAAACTAGACAAACAGACTACGTGTTACGAAATTCTTTTGGACTCATCCCTGTTTTGGAGCGAAAAACGCTGGAAAAATAATGCTCGTCCGAAAAACCTACTTGATAAGCGATTTCTTTGATTTTGAAAGATGTGTTTTTTAAGTACAATTTAGCTGTTTCGATTTTCAAATTAGAGGCGTAATCATAGGGAGTGCACTGGAAAGCTTTTTTGAAGATTCGTATGGTTTGAGACGGTGAACGATAAATTAATGCTGACAATTCTTTGATGTTTACATTACAGTCTATATTGCGGTCAATATAGTTTTTTAATGTTCTGGCCTCGTCCGATATATCTGATTGATTTTTTCGCACATGGACAGCGATTTTTTGAACAATTTCATAGAAATAAAGAGACATCTGTAAATTGCATTCTGTAGGACTTAAGTCCCTATTTGCGGCCGTATCAAAAACTTTGTTAAAAATCAAAGATAAATCGCAATTTTGAATTAAATATTCATTTTCAATATTATACAGATGTAAAAGCTCGTTGGCAAGTCCACCACGGGCATCGATCCACATTCTCACCCAAGGATCATTTGGATCCGCTCGACAGGAGTAATCGGAATAAAGAGGAAAGATGCAAATATCCCCTTTAGAGGGGTAAAATACATGTCCGTTAATTTCCATTCTTCCGCTTCCCTGTACAATGTATTCAATACAGCAGCTCCAAAAAGATTTCCTTTTAACGAAATAATTTTTATCCCAGTGAGCAATTCCGACCATGGGGATATACAGTGGCTGTTTTGTTTCGGTAGGCGGCAAGTTGATAATATCTTCTTTCACGTTTTGCAAACCCCCTCAGCAGGATACTCAGCTACATATTCCGAAAATTTTTGGGACTCGTACCGGTTTTAGAGCGGAAAACATTGGAGAAATAATGCTCGTCCGAAAAACCGACCTGATAAGCGATTTCTTTGATTTTCAAGGATGTGTTTTTTAAATACAATTTAGCTGTTTCAATTTTTAAATTAATAGCATAATCGTAGGGCGTACATTGAAATGCTTTTTTAAAAATGCGTATGGTTTGAGAGGGGGAGCGGTAAATGAGCTCCGACAGTTCTTTGATGCTCACATTACATTCAATATTACGGTCCAAGTAGGCTTTCAGCGTTTTTGCTTCATCAGAGGTTTCTGTGTATTTTTTATGTAGATGGGCGGCTATTTTCTGAATAATATCATGAAAGACCAACGCAGCCTGCTGATTGATATAAGCTGGATCCAGTTTTTTATTTCCGGCCATATCGAATATCTCTTTGAACTGTGGATAGAGGTTGAGCCCCTTGATAAGATAAACGTTTTCTATGTCGTAGATGCGCAGTAATTCGTTTGGGAGGAGCCCTCTCGCGTCGACCCATATTTTCTCCCAGGGATCATCTGGATCGGCATAATAGACATGATCCGAAAGCAAAGGAAGAATATAAATATCCCCCTGGGATGGATGAAAAGTCTTTCCGTCGATTTCCAGCGTCCCCTTGCCCTTTAAGATATATTCGATACAGCAAGTAAACGAGCATTTACGGGATATTTTATAACTGCCGTCACAGTAAGAGATGCCTACCATGGGAATATAAAAAGGTCCCTCTGAATCCATGGGAGGCAAATTAATGATATCTTCTCTCATGACTTCTCCTCCTTGCTGTGGACATGTTTAGTGATATCTTTATTATAGCAAATGGAGCAAAACATGTAAACAGCAGAAAAAGTTAAAAGGAAACAATAATTTAAAATATATTACAATATATTCTTTCTTAGTATTTTTATTTTGTCTATTAAGGATCCTTTTTTTTGGTAAAAAATACACTATAAAATTAAAATAAACCGCTTTTTTGATTTTGAATAATCGAATAGAGTATAACTATACAATACAAGAAAATCAGCATTTTGATGAGAAAATTGACAATATGGTACAGGGGAGGTTTTTTGGTATTCAGACTGTCTGTTCATGATAGGAGAGATGAAACAGACAGTTATCAGATTGATATTTAACTGGAATGTATTTTGAGGAGGAGCATATGAACCAAAAGAATTGGAAGAAACGGCTCAGAACATGTTTGAGTTCGATTTTGGCCATGACATGTGTGTTGAGCAGTATTCCCGTCAGTGCGGCTTCTGGTGGCGATACGATGGTAGAATACGTAAATATCGCCCTGGGAAGCCCCTATCAATACTCTGCCGCCCCGGATCCATCCTATGGCGATAACGGCGGTGGGGAGCTCACTGACGGAGATTACGGCAGTGAAACTCTGTGGGATGGACGCTGGGTAGGATTTTCCGGCCATGACACCGTCGATATCACCATTGATTTGGGAAGCCAGCAAGGGTTTCAGGGCGTGGAAGCGGTTTTCTTAAACGACATTGCCGGGGGAGGAGTCGGTTATCCCCAGCCCTTTACCTTTTCCTATTCCGATAACGGGCAGGATTTTATCGAGTTCCATATAGGAAGCATCCCTTCCGATGCTCCCGAAAATAATGTCTACACTTATACATATCAGGGCTCTGAAGATCTGAAGGCGCAGTATGTCCGTTTGAGTTTTCCGGCCAGCAGCTGGGTCTTCATCGGGGAAATCCGGGTGCTCCAGAAGAAGCAGATTGTTTTGCCGGAATACAATATTGCAGAAGGCGCCAGCTATATCTCTGATCCTGATCCTCACAGCAGTTTCCCGGACAGCGGCGGAGAACTGACTGACGGTTTTGCCCCTCCTGCCGATAGCTATGACGGAGGCTGGGTGGGATACTCGGGTATCGACGGAGATGTAAATATTACCGTCGATTTAGGCTCCATACAGCAATTTCGGGGGGTAGAGGCCCTTTTCTTAAGAGATGTGCCCGGTGGAGGTATCGGATATCCCGATACGGTTTCCTTTTCCTATTCCACCGATGGGAGCCAATTTACCGAATATGTTTCGGGGCAAAAGCCTTCTGAGACACCCGATAGGGGGCTTTTTAACTTTACTCATGTGTCGTCAGTGGCTGTTGAAGCCCAGTACCTGCGCTTAACATTCCCAGGTAAATATTGGGTGCTGGTAGGCGAAATCAGAGTACTTTCCGATGAGCCAAAGACAGCTGGCCCGCAGAAACCCAAGGTAACGGAAAGCTTTTCTGAAACCATGTCGGCGGAAGAAGGCGATAGGGTTACATTAAGCGTGGAAGCTTCTGTTTCGGACGGCGGTACACTTTCCTATCAGTGGTACAAAGATGAGACGCCGATCGGCACCGACAGCAATAACTTTGTGATTGACAGTGCAGCAATGTCTGACAGCGGAGCCTATTATGTAGAGGCCACCAATACACTGGACGGCAAAGCCGTAACTACAAAGAGCCAGACCTGTCAGCTCAAAGTGATGAAAAAAGGCGCTGCTGCGGAGAAACCGGTTATCACTACCGATTTGGATGCTGAAATGCAGGTGCAGGCAAAAGAGCCTGTCACCCTTTCGGTAGTAGCATCTGTTTCCGACGGCGGAACGCTTTCCTATCAGTGGTATAAAGATGGCGCAGCAGTCGGAACAAACAGCAATACCCTTTCCATTGCTTCTGCGGCTGAATCTGACAGCGGCAGCTATCAAGTAGTTGTAACAAATAGTAAAGACGGCGCGGAGAACACTGCGGAAAGCGCTGTCTGCACGTTGACGGTAAACGAAATACAAAATGAGAATATTTTAGCCGGTCTTACCTATGAAACCTCCTGGTCGGATGATACCGCCGTCGAAAATGGAGCCTATATTCACGATGGTTACCCTGATAGGACTCGTACCAAGCTGACCGACGGCCAAAAGAACAGCGATTGGGGTGCCGGCAGCAACGTAGGCTTCCACATCGCGGAGGATCCAATCGATGTTACCTTCGACTTTGGCGAGGAAAAAAGCTTCCGGGAAATCCAGCTGAGTTCCTTCAACGCCGCCGGGCCTTCGGTTTTAGCCCCGTATCAGATGAAGATTCAGGCTGAGATCGGCGGAGAGTGGACAACAATTTTTGAGGGGGAAACTGCTTCAAGCGATTCCCGTGCAAATTTTGTATTTGCCGCTTTGGATAATAAGGCTATTACCGCTACCGGTTTGCGGTTCTATCTGCAGGGCAAGGGCGCTTGGATGTTCCTAGACGAAATTGAGGTCCTGGAGCAGACCACCAGCGATATTCCCACGGGCTATCTGGAAGAAGGAGCCGTCCCTGTCAACAACAATCTGGCTCTGGGCGTTCCTTACGAGACCTCTTCTCCAGCCCATGAGAACTATCCGGATACCAACGGTGTCGAGCTGACCGACGGAAAGGTTGCCGGCCCCAGTTTTTATAACGGTGCATGGTCGGCTTATGTCAACGTCGGGCGGGTATCGATGACATTTGATTTAGGCGCTGCAAAAACCTTTGAAGAGGTTCGCTTTCATACACTTCAGCACATCGGAGCGGCTATCTGGCTGCCTACTGCCGTGTTTATCTATACCTCAAACGACAAAGAAAACTGGAAATTGGTTACTACCGATGGAATCGGAGTCAGCAATGCCGAAAACTTTGTTTACAGTTATAAAGCCACTATGTATGAGCCGGAGACTGCCCGTTATGTCAGAGTAGCGGTAGACCCCAGCGGATGGTTCTTTATCGATGAGGTGGAAATCCTCGCAAAATCACTGGATAATCCCGATGAAGCAACCAACAATATCGCATCCCGCAAACCCTATACCTCCGACCCAGCAGCAGACGAAGCGCATCCCGACAGTTCTGCTCTGACAAAACTGACCGATGGGCGCAGCGGACCGTTGGATGCGACCAATTCCGCTTGGGTCGGCTATGAAAAATCCGACCAGAATACCGAAATTACCATTAATCTTGGTGCGGCTGCAGCCTTTGAGCAGGTG
>CABUOE010000118.1 GCA_902493155.1 uncultured Eubacteriales bacterium | reverse complement strand
GATGGCGCAGATACTTTTAGTCGAGGATAACGCGGCAGCCGCAGCGCTGATATGTCAATACATGAAAGCGTTATATAGTGACCATCAGATCACAATCTGCGCTACTGCAACAGATGCTTTTGATTGGGCTGGTAAGCATCATATTGATTTGTTTATTTTGGACATTCAACTGCCGGACTATCGCGGAACCGAGTTGGGAAAACATATCCGTGCTATGCCAGAGTATCGATTTACGCCAATCCTCTTTACAACAGAATTAGGTGGTGAGGAGTTAGCGGCTTACCGCGAGATCAAATGCTATGACTTTCTCATTAAGCCTTTTACGCAAGAGCAATTCCTAAGAGCTGTTTCGACTGCACTTGATATGGGACAGCAAATGAAGAAGCCAGAGCCCATACTCCGAATTGAGCAGAAGCAATTTCTATTTGAATATGAACTAAAGCAAATTCGTTATATAGAATCTTTTGGAAAACGGCTTGTCATTCATAGTATCTCACAAGGGGAAGATCTGGCAGACCAGATTTCTGGTTACAGCCTGATGCGATTGCTGGAGTTAGCAGGGAAAGATAATCTGATTCAATGTCACAAAAGTTTTTTAATCAATCCGGTATTCATCAAAAAAATCGACAAAGGTGCAAAAGAGCTGTGGCTGAAAGATTGTAAAGAGACTATCCCTATTGGAGAAAAGTACCAGCACAACTTGAGGGAGCGAGCTTTATGATGGGAGTCGAATTGTTTGTTCAAGTGTTTTTGGATTCTGCCCTTTTGAGTGCCTGTGTATTTGGAACGCTTGGCTGGCAAGGACGATTGAGGAACTGCGTGCTTGCCGGGAATTTTGTTATATGCCTACTATCCCGCCTTACAGGATACAGCACAGATCCTGTTGCCTATGTTGTTGTCCCGCTGGACAATTTCGTTTTTGTATTATTCCTGCTTTTAGCCGTACTCCTTTTGAATAGTGTTTGCTTTGATTCGGGAGAAGCACATATCTTTTGGGGAACTACCATGCAATTTGCGCTTTTCCTGCTTCTGAGAGAAGTGTGCTTTGTTGTACTTGGACTACTTGATCTGAGCGTCGGTTTTTGGCCTGTATATGGGGTACGTATGCTTTCGCTCCTTTTGTGGGCGGCTCTGTGGGGAACTGGATTGCTCCGTTGGATAAGAGAACAGCTAAAAGAAGGCGATACACCGCTCTGCATTATCATTGGAAATTCTTTTCTCATCTTGTTGCTTGCCTGGCGGGTATGGCAGGCAGACCTGCTGCGCACAAATCTGTGGCTTCCAATTATGGCAACTCTTTTGGCATTATTGGTTTTGATAGATGGCATGGTTCTTCTTTGGGATCAGAGCCGCATCCAATTTCAACGCAGAGGCCGCCTGTTGGAGCAATATCTTCCTATGGTGGAAGAATTGGTGGAGTCTGTACGAGCCCAACAGCATGAGTACAATAATCGCATGATGGCAATATCAGCAGCAGTGATGACTACGGGAACGCTGGACGAGGCCAAAGCAAAAATTACAGAATTGACCGGACAAATCAGCTTGAATCCCTCAGATCGTGAGTTATTAAAGTGCGACAGCAAAGTGCTGTGCGGAATGCTATTTGGGAAAATAATGCAAGCACAGATGCAGCATATCCAACTCCAAATATCCATCGCCGGTTCATTTTTGCATCGTTCTTTATCCGAGAGTGACTGGATCGATATACTTGGGATTCTATTGGATAACGCTTTAGAGGCGTCATCCGACGGAGATACCGTGTATCTTCAAGCCGAGGACGAGGTGAACGCTCTTTTGCTTCTGGTATCAAACCCTTGTCCACCAATCTCTCGAACGGAAATGACAGAAATGTTTAGACGCGGTTGGTCAACAAAGGCGGATCAGGGCCGGGGATATGGACTATCTAATGTTCGCAAAATGGTAGAGCAGCACGGCGGGAAAATCATTGTTAAAAACGAGGAGAAAAACGGGCAGAACTATTTGACCATCGGTGCCTTGATTTCATGAAGTAACAAGCAAGGGGTTTCGGGGATTTCATTCCCTTAAACCCCTTGTTTGTTCCATCTGACTTGCACATACTTGTGAGGATAGGTAAAATTAGTTCAAAAGGATGTGATTCTATGCTGCGGCTTTTGAAATTAGAACTTGGCAAAATTTTCAAACCTGTCATCACCACAACTGCGATATTGACCGTCCTGACCTGTATCCTTACCTGCGTTCTCCAAAGAGACTATACCGTTTATTTCCATATCGACGCATGGGAAATTGGAACTGAATATATTGCATTGCTCTTTCCCTTGTTCGTTACGATACCAGTGTGTTGGCAGCTCTATTATGAACGGCGCGACCGCTTTATTGTTTATACGCTTTCTCGAATTTCAAGGCAAAAGTATTTGAGTATTAAATGGGCAGCTTGCGCGCTGTCTGGATTCTGCATCCTTTTTATTCCGTATGTTATGTCGCTGCTTTGTGCGCTTTATGTAGTTACTCCCGCAAACGTACTCCCGCCACATGATAAATATAGTCATTTCTTGCTGACCCTGTATGTACAGTTCCCATTGATCTACGGCTTACTTCTTTCTGCATGGAAAGCGTTATTAGGTGTTCTGACAATGACCTTTGGATTTGTGCTGGCCCTATTTTCTCGGAACATATTTGTAATTTTGACAGCTCCCTTTGTGTATGTCATTTTAGAAAACTTTATTTTAGCCTCTCTTTCGTCTGCATCTCTCGATTTAGCAACTTACCGCTTCGTAACCGCGTTTGAGCCCACCTGCAGGGTATACATCAACCTTGGTTCTTTTATTGTCGGCCCTGTGTTAATGTGTCTTGTGATCGGAGCGATCATCCTCTATTACACAAAAGTTAAGAGACAGGCAATTTATACGATATAGAGATTATGACTAAGAGACTTTGTCGGCAAATCGGCTTCGGAAAACCTCTGCTGTTTTGGGGCTTCTCTTTAGCCTTTGGGTTGAGCCGCCGAACAAGTATGTGCTCTGCTCTATCGAGCCACATACTATCGTTGCTATATAACCAGTATTATTTCATATTTGCGATTCTCCCTATACTGCTGTTTTTTTGCGGGAGCGTTATGGAAGATGACCCAATCATCTTTGTCCTTCGCTATGGATCATACAAGCATTACTTCACGTCGAAATGGAGATCTCTCGGCGTGTTATGCAGCGGCCTATGGCTGGGGCAAATAACCATTCTATTTGTGACTGGCGCGGGGCTTTCCGTCATAAAGCAAGGATGGGACAATTTTTCAGGAAGCAGCTTACTTAAAGAGATTGCTCCGCTATTAGTCAAGAGCTTCCCAGGAGCATGGGTAGCCGTATTCTGTGCCGCAGTATATATGTTGATGGGCTATTGGCTGATTGCATTGTTGACTCTTTGGCTCGGTTACTTCCTACAACGCCAAAAGGCAATCAAAGTCTTGCTGGCACTTTATATACTCACCATTTTGAGCATTAAATTGCCTATCATGTCCAGACCGCCTTTTTGCTATTTGACCGGAATCAACCATTGGGTCTTGTTGCTTCATAATCTGACGGCGGGCTGGCGCTTCCCTTTGACTGTCATAGTAACGCTTCTATTTGTCGTAACAGTTATTTGCAGCATACAAGGTGGTTGGCGAAGTGCTGCGCATCATCACCGCATATCCAAAGGGCTACCTGCGTATTATCGGCATATTCTGTTCTCTGCAAGTAATTTTCTTGTGCTTGCCATATTGCTCGCTTTGCTGGTCGGGTGGGTCTGGTGTTCTGGCGGAGTTCCAATCGATGGTCGTGAGTGGGTCATTCGGCTGCTGGCCGGACATGGCACAGGATATTTCTATCCGCTCGGATTTATGGCATTGTTACTGGCGGAGCTGCTCCCTTTATGGCCGGTGGGCCGATTTCTTATACAGGCAACGAGCGAAAACTCGGCTTTTCTGATGATACGATCAAAGCGGCGGAACAATATGTTGCGATCATTACTCTGTGTATCGGCGGAATGGATAGCTTGCTGTTGTGGGAGCTTGTTGATGGCGGAGGTCATTCCAATTTTTGCTTTGAACTATGCTGTTCCCGTAGAGCTGGTATTAGAGGCAACTATGCTCCGATTTCTTGATATGGGGTTTCAGTTTCTTGTAATTTTCCTATTCCTTTGCTTAAACAGGAATCCTGCATTTGGTTTTCTGGTCATTGTTTTACTGCATCTTCTAAGTCTACTGCCAATCCCGTGGCTTCCAGTCGGAGCATCAAGCTTGTTGCGCCTGCGTATTGAGGGTACGGGTGGAACATCTCTGCCTGTCACAACGACAGTCGAGCTCGTTGTCTGCAATTTGATCCTGTTGACTTGGATCTGGTACTATGGGGCTCGGTATCTCTTTGGAAAAGTGGAGGTTAAACGATGAGTACAATTATCAAGTTAGATAAAGTCAGCAAGGCGTTTTTACGGCGAGTGATTCTAAAGGATGTTTCACTCTCGGTAGAGGCTGGACATACGGTTGGAATTGTCGGCTCTAACGGAAGTGGTAAATCTGTCCTTTTCCAGATTATTTGTGGTTTTCTTGTGCCGGATAGTGGAATTGTTTCTGTGCGTGATCAAGCGTTGGGCAACAGCAGAGACTTTCCTGAAAACATGGGGGTACTAATCAATTCGCCCGGCTTTATCAATTTAGACACGGGATTACAGAATCTGCGGTATCTGGCAGGGATTCGGGGAGTCATTGGTGATCAAGAAATTCGTGATGCTATGAAGAAGGTCGGTCTTGACCCGGAAGATCGCACCAAGGTTGAGCACTATTCTCTCGGCATGAAACAAAAACTCGGTTTAGCACAAGCAATCATGGAGGGGCAGGATATTCTTGTCCTGGATGAACCGTTTAACGCATTAGACTACAAGACCTATAACGATGTAAAAGAAATTATCCGCACCTTGCACGCAGAGGGGAAAACAATACTAATGACCTCCCACAATTATGAGGACATCGAAACTCTATGCGATGAGATATATGCGATTGAAGACGGGCAGCTTGGCACACTCCCTGCGGATGAAATGAAGCGCCGTTTTCGGGGATAGTCCACCAAATCATAATGCAGTAAGCTGATATATTTCATTCTACGCAATTGTAGAAATGCCTTTGATCTACTTTTGACCCGGAATGAGATTGGACTGGACGGGACTTGACAGAAACAACGGAAAATCCGCCAAGCGAATGGTGGCAAAATGGACCAAATGGTTTTTTTGTGACATGGACTATATACTATCAATATACGCGGAACTATTCAGAGATTTTTGCGTCATAAAATATAGAAGGGCAAAAGTTGGTTCAATCCAATCGGCGAGGAGGTACTTTAATGAAACGAAAGGCGACAGTAGGGATTATTGCTATCATAATTTTAATTTGTTCCATTGTAATATTTCGTTCTATTTACATCCAGCGTTCTTATTATCCAATGGGCGGAGAAGTAACCATTCTTGCAAAGCAAGCTGACAACTACGGATATTATATCACTGTGGAACAGGGTAAACCAGACGATGCCGGCTGGGGACAATTTGAATTAAAATGTACTCAGGAGCAATACGAAGCGGTCGATGTAGGTGATGTGGTCAAGTGTGACAGAGAACAAAGTATAGTAACTAATTCAGGAACTGTTCATAAAATACAAAAAAGATAACATCGATGGACAAGGGCAAACACGGTTTTGACGGGCAGAAATGTGCCCATGCTTCGTCAAAACCCTTGGCCATACAAGCGTATGCCCTGCGGGCTTTTCCTCGCCTGGACCCATTTCTGCTCCGGCAAAACTGCGTGGAAACCGAAACGGCCCTGATTTGCCCTTGAGACAGTCTATGAACCAGGAGGCCGGGGGGAAAAATCCATCACGGCGCACCAAAACTCCTCGAAATCGTTTGATTTCGAGGAGTTTTGTTTTTTAAGTTGTTGTTTTTGGATACCGCTTTTTCCTGACCCAAACGCTGCCCCAATGGGATAGCGGAAAGGTCTATACTGCACGGGATAAGATATTGCCCGCGGTTTGAGCCGCCTTGAACTGCACATCAGTGGTAACGTGGGCGCAGGTGTTCAACGTGAAGACCACCAAGTAGTGACCCGGCATGGAAGAAACCGTTTTCACGCTCACGTCGTTCTGGAGCGCCATGGTTGCGAAGGTGTGTCTGAAGGTCATGGAAGCGAATGCGCGGCGGCCCTGCTTTTTCAGGACTCTTTGCAGTATATGCAGGACGGTCCGGGGACATGGGGCCTCCTGCCGTGGACGAGAATACCCATTCGCTGCTGCCAGCCCTGCATTTCTGCATTTTCAATACGTCTATCGCATCCGTCGGCAGCAGCAGTATACGATACTTCTCCGTTACTGATCTTCCTTGTTCTTCATCATCTCTACCTGACGACAGAGGTTGATATAGTCCTTTGATTCAGCATCGTCTTTTCCGGAGAAAAACTCCAGCACATCGGCGCTGACCGAATTCGGACGAGAGGTGCCGGCGTGTGCGATGGCATCTAAGCTGATGTGCAGCTCACGGGCGATAAGGAAAATGGTTTCGCCCTTCGGATTGCTGCGACAGATCTCCAAATCCATGATTGTTCTTGTATTCATGCTTAGCCTGCGGGCCAATTCCCGTTGAGAAAGACCCCGTTCTTCTCTGGCCTCTCTCACAGCCTTTGCCAGAAGATCAAGCGCAACATACACATTCATCACCTCTACTACCATTTTAGTGTGTACTCCAGCTCACTTAAATTAGTGTGTAGGGTAGTGTGATGATGTACTATGACTCACCGATAGAAAGGAGATGCATTTGTTGAAGCGGATTTCTAAACGAAGGGATTTCCAATAAAAGATCGCTTTTAGTGGTGCGGGGCATGGCGTTGTGCTCTGTCAAATTGATAAAAGCATCACTACTTGCCATATAGCTTTTGCGCTTCTAAGCGGTGTATTCAACTACACCGCTTTGTATTGCTTAAATTACCATATTTTCTTTTTCCATCGGCTCATTATG